>DHHE01000122.1:12097-12710 GCA_002403115.1 bacterium UBP2_UBA4780
TTCAAGCAAAACGATATCATACACAACCAACCCAGAATCTTCCTGAATAGATGGGATAATCATTTATCGGCATATGAAGTACTATTATCGGCACGGACCGTGAGTGAGTTCCATCCGCTACTTTGCCGATCAGCCTCATAACCCAGGAATGTTTTAAACGATCATAACTAGGGCTTTCCAAGGCATATTCTTGGCTGGTCCATAAAAATTACAACCGGTTCAAAAAGAACCGGTTTTTTTATTAAGCATTTCTCAAAAATGTAAGCACCATGTTTCCTATCAGGGCAATTCCTTGTCACAAAAGCCGTTAGACGCCAGCCAGAGTTCCGGGCTCCGAACATTTCTGACTGGCATCAAGATTGCATTATTTTTTATTGGGAAAAGTGGAATGTTTCCTGGCTTGCTAACAATGAGAATATCATGATCATTTTACACGACATATTGCAATGCCCGGCCTGCCTGGGCCGGATAGAGCCGAACCTCAGATGCCATTCCTGCCGGACAGGATACGAGGAGTGGCACGGCATTCCGGTGATGGTCAGCCCCATGATTTCCAAGTGCTGCAGCTGTTGGGAAGGGTCGGACTTTGCCACCGGCCGCGTGGAATCCAAGG
>DHHE01000191.1 GCA_002403115.1 bacterium UBP2_UBA4780
CCGTTGTCCTCCACCTCTATCCTCAGATTGCCGTTCTCCCGCCCCGAGGAGATCACGATGCTGGCGTCCTCCCGGCCCTGAAGGGCGTCGGCGGCGTTGGCCAGCAGGTTGAGGACCACCTGCTGCAGGGCCCGGGGGTCGAGCCAGGCCTCTATCTCGCCGGGATGCAGCCTGGTCTCGATGGCGATGCCCCGCTTCCTGAAGTCCTCGGCCGCCAGCAGCCTGATCTTGCCCAGGAACTGGTTGACCTCGACCCGCTCCGGCTTCAGGCTCTCGTACATGCTGAAGTTCTTCAGCGATCGCAGAAGATCTTCCATCCGGCCCACCTCCTTGGAGGCCATCTCGATGACCTTGACGATGGTCTCCTTGGGGTAGTTGTCCAGGTTCTTGGAGAGGATGCCGACGGCCATCTTGATCGAGGTCAGGGCGTTGCCTATCTCGTGCCTGATGCCGCTGAAAACGTAGCCGATGTTCTCCATGGTGTTGACCGCCTCGGCGATGGAGCGCAGCCGCTTCTGCTCGGTGACGTCCCTGACGGCGGCCACCACGTTGGCCACCGATCCGTCGGGTCCCATCACCGGCGACAGGGTGGCGTCGGCCTCGAACTCCGTCCCGTCCTTGCGGGCCAGGGTGAACTGGCCGTGCCAGGGACGGCCCCGGCTCAGCAGCCCGGCGATCTCCCTGGCGTAGGCTTGCCTGAAGGCCTGTCCCAGGACCTCCTCCTGGCTCTGGCCAAGCACTTCCTGGCGGCCGCGGCCGGTGCGCTCCTCGAAGGCCGGGTTGCAGTAGCGGATGATGCCCCGGGGGTCGGAGATGATCACCCCTTCGGCCGCCTGCTCGATGGCCGCCACCAGCTGCCTCCGGTCCTCCTCGGCCTTCTTCCGCTCGATGGCGATGGCGATCTGGTGGGCCACGAAGGTCAGCACCTCCTTGTCCCTCTCGCTGTAGGCCTGGCCCTCGCTGTAGCTGTGCACCACCAGGGCGCCGTAGGCCCGCTCCCCGCCCTTGAGCGGCACCCCCAGCCACCAGCTGTCGGGAGCGCCCGCGTAGCTGATGAGGCCGGCGGCCACCATGTTGCGGATGGTGTTGCCCGTGGCCAGCAGCGGATGGCCGGTGGCGATGACGTGCTCGGTGATGCCGTCGCCGAAGGGCCGGGGCGTAGGCCTCTGGTCGCGCTCGTCCACGTAGTAGGGAAAGGACAGCTCCCGGGTGGCCGGATCGACCATGGCGATGTAGAAGTTGCGGGCGTACATCAGCTGGCTGATGACGCCGTGAATCGACCGGTAGAACTCCTGGAGGTCCCGGCTGGTGTTGGTGGTCTCCGATATCCGGTAGAGGGCCGCCTCCTGGAGCCTGGCGTGGCGCTGCTCGGTGACGTCCTCCACCGTGCCCTCGTAGTAGATGATCTTGCCCGACTTGTCCCTGACGGCGATGGCGTTCTCCCGGACGTAGATGACGCTGCCGTCCCTCTTCCGCCACTCCGACTCCAGGGCCCGCACCATCCCCTCCTTCTCCATGATCTCCCGGAACCGGGATCGGCTGTAGCCCGGGCCGTAGACGTCCTGGCTTTCCAGATTGACCCTCTGCAGCTCCGGCAGGCTGTCGAAACCGACCATCCTCACCAGGAAGGGGTTGGCCATCAGGATGTGGCCCTCGGGGTTGGTGCGGTAGACGCCGATGGGCATGTTCTCGAACAGGTTGCGGTACTGCTCCTCCCTCTCCCACAGGGCCCCCTCGGCCCGCTTGCGGTCGGTGATGTCGGAGATGAAGCCCTCCAGGGCCAGGGCCGGTCCGTCCTGGCCGTAGATCCACCGCCCCTGTTCCCACACCCACCTCTCCTCCCCGCCGGCGTCGCGGATCCGGTAGATGATCTGAAACGGCTGGCGGCTGTCGGCCGCGTTCAGCACCTCGGACACCACCATCTCACGGTCCGCGTCCACGATCAGGGAGTCGTAGGAGACCGCCCCCTCGCCCGTCAGCCGCTCCGGGGGGTAGCCGGTGAGGTCGAGGCACCCCTGGTTGACGAACTCCATGGTCCGCTGCTGGTCGTTGCGGCGCCGGTAGGCCATGCCCGGCAGGTTGGAGAGCAGGGTGGCCAGGGTCCGCTGGCTCTCCTCCATCCGGTCCTCGGCCAGCTTGTATTCGGTGCGGTCTCGGGAGACCACCACCACGTGGGTGACGGCCCCGTGCTGGTCGCGGTAGGGGTAGTAGGCCACGTCGAAGAAGCGGCGGCCCAGGGCGGCGAACTCGAACCATTTCTGGTAGTGCGCCTCCTGGCCCCGCAGGCACTGCTCCAGGTACCCGCCGATGACCTTGGCCGCCTCCTTGCCCCACACCTCCTCCACCGTCCGGCCCACTATCTCCTCCCGGCGCTTGCGGTGGGCCTGGCAGTAGGCCTCGTTGGCCGCCTCGTAAACCTGGTCGCCCCGGATCAGGGTCATCAGGTCCTTGGAGGCGTTGACGCTGAATTCGTATTTCATCCGGGTCTCATCCGCCTGCGTCCGGTCGGTGATGTCCATGCCCGAGATCAGGATGCTGGCCGGCTGCCCCTCCTCCTGGATCATGACGTTCTTCTGGGAGAAGAGGATGGTCCGGGACGAGCCGTCCCTGGCCAGGATGTCCACCTGGAGCCCCGGTGTGCTCTCGCCCCTGAAGTTCTTCTCCAGGTCGGCCATCACCGCCTCCCGCTGCTCGAAGGCCACGAACTTCAGGACCGGCGCGCCCACCACCTCCCCCTTGGAGTAGCCCAGGCGCTCCAGGGCCACCTTGTTGACGTCCTGCATCGTCCCGTTGGCCCCGATGATGATGTTGATGGTCGGGCTCTCCTCGTAAAGGAAGCGGTACTTCTCCTCGGACTTGCGCAGGGCCGCCTCGGTCCACTGCCTCTCGGTATTCTCGATCTTCAGGGCCTCGTTGGTTTCGGCCAGCTCCTGGGTCCTCTGCCTGACCTTCTCCTCCAGCTCCAGGGCCGAGCGCTGCAGGAGGTCCATGGTCCTCTTCCGCTCCAGGGCGCCGGCGATGTGCTGGGAGACGAAGGTCATGATCTCCTGCTCCGGCTCCATCAGCCGGCATCTGGGATCGTAGCTCTGGATGACCAGGGCTCCGAAGGTGCGGCCCTCGCCCTTCAACGGCACTCCCAGCCAGTCGACCGCGGGCGTGCCGAAGCTGCCGATGCCCAGTTTATCGAGTTCCTCTCGGTTCTCCCGGGCCATCAACAGGGGCGCCCCGCTGCGGATGACATGGTCCGTGAGGTTGCTGCCCAGGGGCCGGTCCACCGGCGGGGAGTCCTTGTCGTCGCAGTAGTAGGGAAAGCTGAGCATGTCCCTGGCCGGATCGTAGAGGGCTATGTACAGGTTGTTGACCGGGATCAGTGTCTTGACGATCCTGTGTATCTCCCGGTGGAACCTGTCCATGTCCGAGGTTGATTCCGAAAGCTCGGCGATGCGGTAGAGCGCCTCGCGGATCATCTCGCTGCGGCGGCGCTCGCTGCGCTCCTGGACCTCGCGCAGGGCCCGGAGGATGGCCGGCGTCAGCCGCCCCAGCTTGTCCTTGATGACGTAGTCGGTGGCCCCGCTCTTGAGGGCCTCCACCGCCAGCTCCTCGCCCATCACCCCGGAGACGAAGATGAAGGGAACGTCCGGGCATTTGCGCCTGGCCACCGCCAGGGCCGCCAGCCCGTCGAACTTGGGCACCTTGTAGTCGGCCAGGATGATGTCCGGCCGGTGGTATTCCAGGCCGGCCAGGAAGTCCTGCTCGGTCATCACCACCCGGGAGGAATGGCCGATCTTCGAGCGCTGCAGCTCCTGCTCGATCAGCTTGGCGTCGACGGCGTCGTCCTCCAGGATCAGTATCTTTAGTTCGATGCCCATGTCCCCGTCCTACGGTTGTTGCGCGCCCCGCGTCCGGTGTGCGTCGATAGTTGCCTTTTCAGCTTGAGCAACGCTATTCCTGTCACCCTGAGAATTACCCCATGCCTGGCAAGTTGAAGGGTGGGTCTTCCACCCCTTCGCAGGCATAGAAGAGCCATGCCCAGGGCATAGATTCAGCCTTCAAAGCAGGCAGCCACCCCGGAATGACATGGCTTGGCGAATCGATGTTCATTTAAAAGAACTTGGAAATCGCCTCGACCACCCGGTCCTGCTGCCCCGCGGTGATCTCCGGGTAGATCGGCAGCGAGAAGACCTGGCCGGCGGCCGCCTCGGCCTCCGGGAAGGCGCCCTTGGCCTGTCCCAGGAACCCGAAGGCCGGCTGCAGGTGCAGGGGGATGGGGTAGTGGACCGCGTTGGGCACGCCGCTCTTGTTCAGGTGCTCGATCATGGCGTCGCGCTTGGCGGTGCGCAGGGTGTACTGGTGGTAGATCATCCGGTTGTAGGGCCTGACCTCCGGGGTCCTGATGTCTCCCACGCCCTTGAAGGCCCGGTCGTAGTAGGCCGCCTTCTCCCGCCGCGCGTCATTCCATTTTTCCAGGTGCTTGAGCTTGACGTTGAGCACCGCCGCCTGCAGCGCGTCCAGCCTGGAGTTGACGCCGATCTTGACGTGGTGGTACTTCCTGTCCGACCCGTGCTGGCGGAGCACCCGGCACTCCTTGAGCATGGCCTCGTCCGAGGTCAGGATCATGCCGCCGTCGCCGTAGGCGCCCAGGTTCTTGCTGGGGAAGAACGACAGCCCGGCGATGTGGCCCATGGAGCCGGTCTGCCTGCCCCGGTAGCCGGCCCCCAGGCTCTGGGCGCAGTCCTCGATCACCTTGAGCTTGTGCTTTTGGGCGACGGCCGTGATCTCGTCCATGTCGGCCGCCTGGCCGTAGATGTGCACCGGCATGATGGCCTTGGTCTTCGGGGTGATGGCCGCCTCGATCTTGGACGGATCAATGTTCAGTGTGTCCGGGCAGACGTCCACGAAGACCGGCTTGGCCGGGATCCAGGTTATGACCTCGGCGGTGGCGATGAAGGTGAAGGGCGTGGTGATGACCTCGTCGCCCGGGCCGACCCCGGCCGCCCTCAGGGCCAGATAGAGGGCGTCGGTCCCTGAGTTGACGCCGATGCCGTGCTTGACGCCGACGTAGGCCGCCACCGCCGCCTCGAACTCCTCGACCGTCTTGCCCAGGATGAAGCCTCCGGTGGACACCACCTTCTCGATGGCGGCGTCGATATCGGGTTTGATGGTCTGGTACTGGGCCACCAGGTCCAGCAGGTATAGCTTTTCTTTGGACTCCATGATGCTCCTTTATGGATTGAATGGTATCGCGGTTTATATTAATGATTAAGCGCCACTTATCTCACTAATCAAGTCAACTATTCTATTATTGCTAAGCTGTGTTTTAAATTGTATTTCAACATTGCCGCCAAAATACTTTTCGGCGTGTTTTATTTTAAATATTTCTTCTTCCCTCAATCCTTCTTCATTGCCAACATTTTTTGTTTCGATAATGAAATATAGCTTTTTACTACCATTTATAAAATTTAAAACATAAGCAAAATCTGGCGAATAGCTTTTACCGCCTGCCACGGGAATTCTTATTGAATTTTTTGGTATTTTGGTAAAAACAACCACTTCTTTTATATCAGTTTTAATGTTTGTCTTTTCAAGATCGGAATCGTAATATAGCTCATCATAGAAATATGACCTGGCAACCTGTTCATCGGAAAATAAAACACCCACATCAGTGGTAAATATTTCACCTAACACATTACCATTGTCATCTGTCAATTTGGTGGGGTGAATAATATTTGTTACTTTTTTATACTCAATGGTGAATTTGTCAAAGGCATTTGCCATTAAATAATAATCAAAGTTTTGTTTTATAAACCTTATATTTGTGGCATTTAAAAAAGCATTTATATCTGTTTTTGAATCGATAATGGATTGATGCAACGTTTTGATGTTAATGTTTAATACCCTGGAAAGTTCCTTAAGGTATGCGCTATATTTCATTGTCGAAATAGACGCAATATTGCTGTTGAAAACTGATTGTTCCTCTTTTACCCCTGCTTTATTGTCCCTTATTTCTACTTCTGCAATTCTCTCCCTTATGCCTTCAGCGATGAAGCCGTTTTTATGGGTCTTTAAATATTCCGTAAAAAGGTTTTTAAATTCAATCTCTTTATCAAATTTATATTCCAGAATGACCTTTTCGTTTAACTTTTCCCAAAGGTCTTTTAGCGCAGGATATTTTTCCTTCCTTACCATCATCTTTTTCCTTGGGTCGGTTGCTTTACGCACTTTATTGGAATTAACACCTTCAAAAATCCTCGGGTAATTTGACTTTATAAATTCGAAGCCGCCTGCCTTAAAAGCGTTAGACCTTGTTATTAAGTTCTTTTCGTCTAATTGGGCTAACAGCTTTTCTTCCGTGGTCTCATAAAGTTCACAGATCTTCTTTATCACGTTATCCGTGAGCTTATCTGGCACCGCTTCAATGGAAATGGCCCCTGATTTCTGGTTTATCTCGTTCACCAGCCGGTCCACAAAATCGCTCTCGGTAAAGTCAACAAAATAGTTTAAGAAGAATTGTTCGTCTTTAACACGATTGCCGTATTCGTTTACGGGCAAACGCAATCCACGACCCACTTCCTGCAGTTTGGATATTTCACTGCCGCTGCTGCGCAATTTGCATATCTGGAAAACATTGGGGTTGTCCCAACCTTCGCGCAAGGTCCATTTTGAGAAGATAAAACGTCTTGGATTTTCCAGATCCAGCATTGACTGCTTGTCGTGCAGGATCTCGTTTATCTCTTTTTCTATTGCCTCGTCCTTTTCCGTATTGTCCTTCGAAAAATAACCTGCGTGGGTGATGGAAATATCTTGCAAGGTCTTTTCCAGGTAGGACTTATAATAGGGGTGCTTTTCGGCCTTCAGAATACTTCTAATTTCTGCGATGGTGTATTGCTCCACGGTTTTTCTTAAGTAGCCTTCCTTTTTCCTGTATTCATCTATGTTGTCAATGAAAAACAAGGTAAGGGGTTTTATTTTCACCTCCCTGGTTAGCAATTGTTTTTCGATTTCAAAATGATGTTTGACGGCTTTTTGGATCATTATTTCTTGCAGGGTTTCTGCATAAGAGTAAGGATTAATCTTGTCGCCCTTTTTCATTACCATACCGTTGGACAGAACGACCGTGCTCTTATTCAATTTTTCAACCAGCAGATCGGTCATTTGGGGATGCACTTTTGATAGGCTTTCATTTTGGGCAACGGTTACGGTCTTTTTCTTGCTATTCTCCGTCAGCTCAAAGCTTGCCTCAGTGCCGTCCGAGTCAATTAATTTTACCAGGGCGTTTTTACCGCTGTCGAACTCGGTAATGTGCCCTACAACCCCTTTTACCAGGTTCCTGTTGAAGGAATCGACTGCCGTTAGGGTGTAAACAAGGTTTTCGTATTCCTGGAAAGTGGCGCCATAACGTAAAACAAACTGGGGTTGCATCTTTTGAATGTTTTCCCATGTTTTGTTGCCCTGGGCGAATTTATGCGGCTCATCAATGATCATAAAGGGCTTGATAGCCCTTAACGCGTCAAAAGGCACGGTATATTTTTCAAAAAGGCCCCTGTCAAAACTTTTCTGCATGGTGTCGGAGTTGATCATGCCGGCATTTATCAACAACACTTGTATTCTGTTCTTCTCGTAATTCCCTGCATTTACAAAACTGGTCACCGCCGGGGGGATAAAGGATTTTTTAGACTTGTTGTTTTTTTGGCTTTCCACGATGTGCAAATGAATTGTTTTGCCGTACTGCTCCTTGAAATGTTCCCGGCTGCTGTCCGACTTTATAAAATCAACGGTGCCCGCTTTTATGGACAAGGTGGGTACTACTATGATGAATTTGAAAATCCCAAAATATTTGTTAAGCTCGAAGATGGTTTTGGTGTAGGTATAGGTCTTGCCGGTGCCGGTTTCCATCATTATGTCAACGATATTGCTGTTGCGCTTGACCCTTTCTTTTATTCCGTTCAAATCGTGCAACCGGGCAATGTTCTTGGCATACTGATCCCCGGCCAAATGATCAAAGGTCGGATTTATGAAGTGCTTTTCTGCCTCCACCGGTTGGCTTATGCCAATACTTTCAAACACGGCAATTGTGCTTTCAACGGCCTGTGTTTGATGGGTCAGGTTCTTCTCAAAATTAAAACCCTTCATGTCTAATACCTGGTAATAAAATCAATATCAATGCCCTTTTTGTTGGCATACGACCTGACATTTTCGGATATCTCACGCAAATGCTTGCTCTCGAAATGATAGCCGAAGGCTATAATAGCGGCAGGTGTGAATGTTTCGTCCGAATCAATATTTGTCAGCAAGGCTTTCAGGCTGTCGGTGGTAAATCCCTTGTCCATGAGGTAAAGCTTTCCATTGCCGTAATGTGCGGAATACCCGCTCAGGTCTATTTTTAGTAAATCCTGCGACAGTGGTGTGCCGTCGTAAGTTTTCCAAGTGACAAGCGGGGCTTTGATGTCGTCCTCGGTTAGCTTGTTTTCGTCAAACAATTTTGTCTGGTCATTCAGTTCGTCGGCTTCAAAATCATAATCTTCCCAAATGGGCATGGTGTGGTATATCTTGAACCCCAGGTCCTGTTCTTTTAAAGCTTTTATTTCTGCCTTTAATTGTTTTATCTCGTCTTCTTTTTCTTCAACATCCAATTTTCCTTCTAGTTCTTTTATTTCTTTTTCTTTCGCTTTAATGCTTACGGGAATGGTTTCGTTTTTTACCTTATTGGTAGCCCGGTTCAATCTTTCTTTGGTTATTTCGTAAATGGTTGGTTCAGCCTTTAGTTTATTTTTTACAAAATCATATGCCGTTTTGTTTTTCTTGGGGTCGATTTGCTCCGGTAGCTGCACCAATATATATTTACGGTTACCTCCATCTTCGGCATTTAGTTGCATCACTGCATCGCCTGTGGTGCCGGAACCAGCAAAAAAGTCGAATATAATTGAATCTTTATCTGGTATCAAATAAATTATTTTTTTGATTAATAATGAAGGCTTTGGGTAATTGAATACTTTTTCATCAAACATCTTTTTAACTTCTTCTGTACCGTTTTCATAATTCACTTCTTTTTCATAAAAGATTGACTTAATTTTACTTATTTTATCATCTTCGTAATAGTTTTTTTCGAAAATATCATAAACCATATTCCCATTTCTTCTAACTTCTCTTGCGAGTAAACAATCAATCTCGTTTTCAACTGTTTCTTTTGACCAACGCCATCTCCCATCGGTTCCATCTTCTAGTTTGGGTAAAATTTCAATATATCTTTGGTTTTCATTTTTTATAATAGAAATTTCTTTAGTGGTAGGATAATAATATATTGGGAAGTATTGATTTGGCGCATCTACTCTTCGGGAACCGGCGCCTCTCTTCCTTAGCCCTATTTCTCGATATTTATATCCTTCTTCATCAACTTTGTCAAAGATTTCTTCGTTTATTGGGTATCCTAAGGGATTAATTTTACTTATGTCTTTTGTATATAATAAAACGTATTCATGTACGGATGCTGTGTGTTTTTTTGCCTGATTCCCCCTTGGATTTGAACGAATAATAAATTGCTCCACAAAATTCTCTTCCCCAAAAATCTCATCCAACAATAACCTAAGTTGTGCCACTTCACTATCATCTATTGAGATGAATATTAACCCATCCTCGCTTAGTAGTTGTTTGGCTATGTAAAGACGCGGGTACATAAAAGTAAGCCAAGCTGAATGACTGTTGCTTTTGCTTTGGGTAAACTCCAATATACGCTTGGCTTTTTCTTCTTCAATGCCCGCCAGTTGCTGCAGTTCCTGCACAGTGAACTTTCGGTCATCCTGATATACAAAACCATCGCTGCCGGTGTTGTACGGCGGGTCTATGTATATCATTTTTATTTTCTCGTGATAGGCATTTGCCAGGTGTTTCAGCACCTCCAGGTTGTCGCCTTTTATCAACAGGTTTTCAGAGTTTTTGTTTTCTTCTTTCTGGTTATGTTTCTCGTCTTCTTTTAACAAAGTGGTCGCTGGATCGCTGGCCAAAAGCCGGGCATATGATTTGCCCAGCCACTCAAGCCCATAGCTTTCGGTTGAAAAGTCTATTTCGTTTTCAGAAAGGTTCTTGCGGAACTTTTCAATTTGAAACTTGCCATTCTTGTCAAAGCACTGTGAAAAGTGCTTTTTTAATATTGCAAGGTCCTCGTTGGATGCCTTTATATCGTTGGTTACGTTTTGGTTATTCATTTTATACCTCTTTTTTACCTCTTCGCCCGCCATATTTTATCGTTCCCTTTCCCTCACGTCCCCTCCACCGAGCAGGTCAGGGCCAGGTCGGGGAACAGCCCGATGACGAAGTCGGCCAGAATGGCCCGGGACTTGTCGGCGCTCTCGGCCTCCATCACCCGGGCCGCCACCCGGCGGCACTGGTCCAGCCGCAGGTTGAGGATCATCCGCTTGACCTCGGGCACGGCCACCGGGTTCATGCTGAACTCGTCCAGGCTCAGGCCCAGCAGCAGCGGCACCGCCAGGGGGTCGGCGCACATCTCTCCGCACATGCCCACCCAGATGCCGGCCCGGTGGCCGCACTCGATCACCTCGCGCACCAGGCGGAGCACCGCCGGGTTGAAGGGGTCGTACATCCTGGCCACCCGGTGGTTGGTGCGGTCCACCGCCAGGGTGTACTGGGTCAGGTCGTTGGAGCCGATGCTGAAGAAGTCCGATTCCTGCGCCAGGGCCGTCGCCGTCAGCGCGGCGGCCGGGGTCTCTATCATGATACCCACCTGGCAGTGCTCGTCGAACTTGACGCGGTCGCCCCTCAGCTCTTGCTTGGCCTCCTCCACCGCGGCCTTGGCCCGCCTCAGCTCCTCCAGGCAGCAGATCATGGGGAACATGATCTTGACCTGGCCGTGGGCCGAGGCCTTGAGGATGGCCCGGATCTGGGCCTTGAACAGCTCCGGCCGGTCCAGGCAGAAGCGGATGGCCCGCCAGCCCAGGAAGGGGTTGGCCTCGGGCTCCGGCGCCTGGCCGCCGATCTTGTCGCCGCCCAAATCGAAGGTCCGGATGATCACCGGGTCCGGCGCCAGTTTCTCGGCCACCCGCCGGTAGATGGCGTACTGCTCGTCCTCGGTCGGCAGGCGGTCGGATGTCAGGTAGAGGAACTCGGTGCGGAAGAGCCCCACCCCCTTGGCCCCGTGGGAGAGCACCGCCACCGTCTCCTCCGGCAGCTCGATGTTGGCCGAAAGCTCCACCTGGTGCCCGTCGCGGGTGATGGCCTTGGACTTGCGCAGCTTCCTGAGGTCGGCCACGTGCCGAAGGTAGCTTTTCTGCTGGCGGCGGTACGATTCCAGGGTGGCCGGCAGCGGGTTGAGGATGACCGTCCCCCGGTTCCCGTCGACCACCGCCCAGTCCCCCTGGGAGGCCTGCGCCAGCGAGCCCTTGATGCCGACAACCGCCGGGATCTCCAGGCTGCGGGCGATGATGGCGGTGTGCGAGGTCTTGCCCCCGATCTCGGTGACCATGGCCGCCGCCTTCTGGGTGGCCAGGTAGGCGGCGTCGGCCGGGGACAGCTCGTGGGCCAGGACTATGGAGTCGCGGGGGATGCTGGGGGCCTGTCCCTGGTCCCGGACGTGCTTGACCACCCTCCAGGTGATGTCCCTGATGTCGCTGGCCCTCTCCTTGAGGTACTGGCTGTCGGCGGCGTCCAGCTGCTGCGATATCTGCTCCATGACCTCGTGGAAGGCCGAGGCCGCGTCCTGGCCGTCCCGCCGGATGCGCTCCCGGGTGCCCTCGGCCGCGGTGGGGTCCGAGAGCATCATCATCTGGGCGTCCCACAGCTCGGTCTCTTCCGTTCCCAGCCGTTCCACCACCAGGCCGCGGAGCTCGTCCAGCTCGGCCCGGGCCCGCTCCAAAGCCCGGGCGAAGCGCCGCAGCTCGGACTCGGGGTCCGAAACCGTCTGGCGGGTCACCGGCTGGGCGTGCCGGCGGTGGATGAAGATCCGGCCGATGCCGATGCCGGGCGAGGCGGCGATGCCCTGCAGCCTCAGTTCCTTGGCCATGCTCAATCCTCGTTGAATTTGTCGGCCACCAGCCGGCTGAGGGCCTCCAGGGCCTCGGCCTCGTCCGGTCCCTCGGCCTTGATGCGCAGGCTGGAACCCGGCTCGGCCGCCAGCATCATCACCCCCATGATGCTCTTGCCGTTGACCTCCAGCTCGTCCTTGCCCACCCAGATCTCGGCGCGGTACCTGTCGGCGGTCTTGACGAACAAGGCCGCCGGCCGGGCGTGCATCCCCAGCCGGTTGACGATGGTCACCGAGGCCTCCCTCATGCCCGCACCTCTATCGATATCTCAAGATCGGCGCCCCGGCCCGGCTCCAGCCGGAGCACCCTGGTCCATACCAGGCAGGAGCACTGGTAGTTGCGCTCCAGACCGCTCTCGGACTGGGAGACCGTCTCCACCGGGTACCGCCACAGGTCCCAGGGTTCGTTCAATCGGAAGCTTATCTTGATCCCCCGGTAATCGTCGCGCACCTCCAGCCGGGAGAGGCCCGGATCGCAGGCCGGCAGGTCCAGCCTCCGGGTGCTCAGCTCCCGGTCCTCCGAGGCGCAATGCCTTCCCTCCCCGGCCGAGAGCAGGCCCAGGTTGAACTCGACGCCCGGCCTCAGCTCGACCGTCTCGGCGCCCCGGTTGGTCCAGCGGTAACGGGCGCCCACGGCGCCCCCCGGCCCCAGCCTGACGGTTTTCTCGATAACTATGTCATTATAGTATCCGACCAGCGCCACCGCACCCCCGCCGGCCCCGGGCGCCCTTTCCTCCCAGCGCGTCCCCAGCACCCCCTGGTAGGCCGGGACCCGCGCCTGGCGCAACCCATCCAGGGACGCCCCCGGCTCCAGCAGGTGGTCGGCCAGGGCCATCCTGGGGCAGGGATCGTAGGCCAGCAGCCTGTCCAACCCCTCCTCCTTGGCCGCCATCATCTCGTGGATGCTCTTGCCGGAATCCTCCCCGGTGCGGTGTTCCTTGATCTTGCGGTGGTAGCTCTCAGGCCGCCGGGAGAGGTTGTCCAGAAGATTGACCTCCTTGGCCCTGAGGTCCCACTCGTAGACGGACCCGCCCCAGGAGGGCTTGAGGTACAGGTTCATCGCTTCATTCGAGAGCAGAACCTCGTCCCGGCCGTCGCCGTCGAAATCCCTTCTTTCCGTCCCCGAATTTTCATCCGGTCCCGGGCAAAGGTTCTCGGCCCGGATCAGGTGCCGGTAGAGCGCCGCCCTCAGGTGCGGCAGGTAGAGCCCTCCGAAGATGCCGTGCCAGTAGCCGCAGTTGCACTGGCCCCGATAGAGTTCGCGCCTGGCCTCGGGCCCGGCCTGGGCCGCCTTCTCCGAAACCTGGAGCATCTTCCGGTAGATGAAGTTGGATTCGGGATACTTGGTGAAGAAATTCCTCCAGATGCCGCCTCGGACGAACGGGCCGTAGCGGCCGTAGCCGCCCTCGTGTTTCAGCCGATCCACCAGCTCCCGGTAGACGGACTCGGCCTCGGGCTCCAGCACCCACTCCCCCATCTCGGCGTAGGAACCGGTGGGAAGATAGATCCGCCCCTTGGGGGAGCCGAGCCCGAGGGCCTGGGAGAAGGTGGCCGTCTCGATCCGGTCCCGGTTCGCCTCCAGGGCGTCGAAAAACCTGTTCAGCCAGCCGTTGGTGTAAACGTGGTCGTGGGTCCCGGGCCAGACCCCGAACTTCTCTCCGTCGTCGGCCAGGATGGCCAGGTCCCCGGGAAGGTGATCGTTCAACAGATGGCCGATGACCTCGTCCACGTCGTGGAACGGGACCAGGTATCGCAGCTTCTGGCTGATGGGAAAAACCCGGAGTGAATGCCCCTGGTCCTCGGTCAGATAGCAGCCCTTCAGGTCCCGGTCAAAAAGCCCGGCCGCCTTGAAGTGGGCGTCGTCCAGGGCCGTCAGCCCGATCCCGGCCCGGGTAAGCGTCGATGGCAGGGACGGCTCCCACACCCTCTCGGCCACCCAGGCCCCCCTGGGCCGGGCCCCGAACTCCTGCTCCAGAAAATCCGACATCATGACCAGCTGCCCCTCCCGGTCCCGCTCCGGAATGGCCGGCAGTATCGGTTCGTAGAAGCCGCCGCCCCAAAGCTCCGCCTGCCCCCGGTCCGACAGGGTTTTGACCAGATCCAGGTACTCCCGGTGATGCTCCTTGAGCCACTCCCACAGGCAGCCGCTGTTGTGCAGGGTGAAGCGGAACCAGGGCCTCTGGGCTGCCATCTCCAGGAACGGCCGGTAGGACCGCTGGTAGGCCTCCTCGAAGACGAAGTCGAAGTTGCCCACCGGCTGGTGGTTGTGGACGCCGAAAAGGAAGTTTACCTTGGACATCAGGTCAATTTTTAGGTTTAATCGAATTCACCTACTTACCCATCCCCCTTCCCCCGGGGGAAGGGGGAGTAGAGGGGGTTAGGTCTTCCCTATTCGACGTCGTCGTCCTCGTCGTACCGGGCGGCCTCGAACTTCTTCTGGATGGAGTCCAGCAGCCTCTTGTTGAACTCCTCGGCCGAGCGGTAGCCGCACAGCTTCAGCAGGTGGTTCATGGCGATCACCTCGGAGATGACGCTGATGTTCTTGCCCGGCACCACCGGCACCGTCACCAGCGGGATCTCCACCCCCAGGATGGCGGTCGGCTTCTCCTCCAGCCCCAGCCGCTCGTAATCCTCGTCGTCCGACCAGCGCTTGAGGCGCACCTCCACCTCCACCCGCTTGCGCATCCGCATCGACCGGATGCCGAACATCGAGGTCAGGTCGATGATGCCCACCCCCCGGATCTCCATGTGGTGCTGCAGGGTCTGGTTGCCGTAGCCGATCAGCATCCCCGAGCCCCGGCGCTTGATCATCACCACATCGTCGGCCACCAGCCGGTGCCCCCGCTCCACCAGGTCCAGGGCGCATTCGCTCTTGCCGATGCCGGAATCGCCGGTATACAGCAGGCCCACCCCGTACACGTCCACCAGGGTGCCGTGGACCGAGACCACCGGGGCCAGCCGGTTGTCGATGTAGGACGACAGCTTGTGGATGAAGTCGGTGGTGTCCATGTCGGTCTGGAACAGCGGCACCCCCCGCTCCCGGGCCTGGGCCAGAAGCTCGGGGTGGATCTCCAGTTTCTTGGTGACTATGATGCAGGGTATCTGGTGGGCCGTGATCCGGCCCAGGGCCTCTATCCGGGCCTTGGGGTCCAGGGTCTCCAGATAGCCGGTCTCGGTGATGCCGATGATCTGGATCCTCTCCCACAGGAAGTATCCCATGTAGCCGGTCAGGGCCAGGCCGGGCCGGTTGGCGTCGGCGATGACGATCTTCCGCTCCAGCTGCCCCTGGTTAAGCACCTCCAGGTGCAGGGCCTCCCCGCGGTCGTCCAGCATCTCCTTGACTGTGATCTCCTTCATCCCATCCTCACCTTTTCCGGTTCATGTGCCCGTCTTGACTGATCCGGCCCCCTGGCGGACTGGTGGCGAGCCCTGCCGGGCCGGTCCAGGGGCCTGCCCCGAGCGAAGCCGGGGGGCCGGCACCGCTCAGATCTTGACGCTGACCCTTTTGCGGTCGCGGCGCTTCTCCTTGAACTTCTTCACCTGGGACTCTATCTTCTTGGCCGCCATATCCACCGCCGTCTCCATGCTGGTGGAAACCTCCTTGGCCGACAGCCTTTTCCCCCGGGGCAGGTGCAGGGTTATCTCCGCCTGGTGCCGGTGCTTCTCTCCGGTCAGGATGACCCTGGCCTCCAGTATGCGGTCGAAGAACCGCTCCATCTTGAAAAGCCGGTCCTCGACCCCGGCCCGCAGGGCATCGGTCATGTCCGGGTAATGCCTGGTGGTGATGTTCATCTGCATCTTAAGCCCTCCTCTGTTGGCGTTTATTTGCTTCCTTTGGCGTCTTTTTCATGGAACGGAAAAGCTCCGCCGCGCCATACGAGCTCCTGACCAGCGGTCCGGCCGAGACCAGCAGGCCCAGCCTCTCCCGGCCGTATTCCCCCAGGTCCCGGAATTCGTCCCGGCTCCAAAATCGCTCGATGGGCCGGTGGTTCGGCGACGGCGCCAGGTACTGGCCCACCGTCACCGCACCGCATCCCGCCCCGGCCAGGTCGTCCAGCAGCAGCCTGACCTCCTCCGGGCTCTCCCCCAGGCCCACCATCAATCCGGACTTGGTGGCCAGGCCCGCTTGCCTGGACATCGCCAGCACCTTCAATGACCGGCGGTAATCGGCCTGGGGCCTGACCGCGGGATACAGCCTTGGCACCGTCTCCATGTTGTGGTTCAGCACCTCCGGCTCGGAATCGGCAACCGTCCTCAGCGCCCTTTCATCCCCATTGAAATCGGGGATCAGGATCTCCACCGGCGTTCCGGGCCTAGCCCGGCGGATGGCGGCCACCGTCCGCGCGAAATGCCCGGCGCCCCCGTCGGGCAGGTCGTCCCTGGTGACCGAGGTGACCACCGCATAGCAGAGGTCCAGTTCCAGGACCGCCCGGGCCACCGCCTCCGGCTCGCCGGGATCCAACCGGGCGGGGCGGCCCTTGGGCACGGCGCAGAAGGCGCAGCGGCGGGTGCAGTCCGGCCCCATTATCAGGAAGGTGGCCGTGCCCTCGGAGTAGCACCGGTTGCAGTTGGGGCACCCGGCCGAACGGCAGACCGTGTCCAGCCCCAGCCTCTCCAGGGTGGCTCCCACCCTCTGCCGGGCCGGGTTCAGGGACAGTCTCTGCTTGAACTCCGGCGGCAGCCTGCCGCGCTTCGATTTTACCGTCCCGGGCAAGCCTTATTCCTCTGGGGTTGCTTGCCGGCCGGCCCTGACCGGGGAGCATCATGCCCCCAGCGCCTCAGCGCCATAATCCGCGGGTTCACCTTTTCCGCCTCAGGCGGGTCGGCAGGATCTTCTCCTCCTCCCGGTACTTGGCCACGGTCCGCCGGGCGATGGTCACGCCCCGCCGCTTGAGCTGGTCGGCGATATGTCCGTCGGTCAAGGGCTTGCCCGGGTCCTCGCCGCCCACCATGTCCGAGATCATGCCCTTGACGCCCTTGGACGAGTCCATTCCCGTGTCGGACCTGAGGCCGCCACCGAAAAGGAAGCGCAGGTTGACGATGCCGTGCGGCGTCAGGGCGTACTTGTTCTGCACCGCCCGGCTGACGGTGGACTCGTGCATCCCGATGTCCTGGGCCACCTGTCCCATGGTCATCGGCTGGATGGACCGGACGCCGCTCTCCAGAAAGCCCTTCTGCCTGGCGACCACGGCCTCCAGTATCCTCCTGATGGTGCGGCGGCGCTGTTCGATCATCCGGATGATGAAGCGGGCGGCCTCGATCCTCTTGGCCACGTAGGCCCGGTCCTCGGGGTTGGAGCCCCTGGTCTGGCGCAGGATCTGCTTGTAGCCCGTGGTCAGCCGCACCCGGGGCACGTTCTGGTCGTTGGCGATCACCTGGTATCCGTCGCCCACCTTCTCGATGATGACGTCGGGGTAGACGTACCTGAAATCCCCGGAGTCCAGGCTGGAACCGGGCCGGGGGGACAGGCCGGCGATCACCTTCTGGGCCCTGGCCACCTCGGACACCGAGGTCTTCAGCGCCCGGGCGATGGCCGGCAGCCGCTGCCTCTCCAGCAGCTCGAATTGCGACGCCACCACCCGCCAGGCCAGGCTGCCTTCCTTGCCCTGCCGTGAAAGCTGGATGAGCAGCGACTCCCTGATGTCCCTGGCCCCCACCCCCGGGGGATCCAGGCTTTGCACGCCCCTCAGGGCCTGCTCGGCTTGCTCCTGGCTGCATCCCGCCTGCCTGGCTATCTCCTCCAGCGGGGTTTTCAGGAAGCCGTCCCCGTCCAGGTTGCCGATGATCATCTCTCCCAGCCGGACGTCGTCGCCGTTGCCGGCCGCGATCCGCAGCTTGGCGGCCAGATTGTCCTGCAGGCTCTCCCGGCAGGCGATGACGGGAAAGCCGGTGACCTCCGGGGTCGTTTCGCACGACTGGGGGGCCGCCTCCATCTCCTCCTGCAGGTAGTCCTGCCAGTCGATCTTGTCGTCCGCCTCCGGAACCTGCTCCGGCTCCTCGGCCCCCTCCCCGTCCCCCTCCTTCAGGTCCTCCCCCTCCGGGACCTCCTCCAGCATCGGGTTAATCTCCAACTCCTGCCGCACCAGCTGCTGCAGCTCCAGGGTCGGCAGCTGGAGAAGCTTCAACAGCTGGAGCATCTCCGGGGCCAGGACCTGCCTGAGCTCGTGGCGCAGCTCCATCCGGGGAGGGCTCACGGTCCCTCCTCCCCGAAGAAGGCGCCCCTGGACTCGACCGGCAGGTGGATCCTCCTCAGCCTCCCTTCGTTGAAGTAGAATTCCATCTGGCTGCTCTGGATTATGTTGCTGCCCCGGCGCCGCCCCTGGTCCGCCTGGTGAAACAGGCTCCAGACGTTGCCGGCCGTCCTGGCCTGGGCCAGCTTTCCGTCCTGGAATCCGGCCCACAGGCTGTCGCAGCGGAGGAGATCGGTGTCGCCCGTCGCCGGCAGGAACTGGCGCAGGGCCACCGAGTCGAAGGCCTCCAGGCTCCTGACGGTATCGCCCCTGAAGCCCACCGTCATCACCCTGGCCTCCAGGTCGGCGTCCGGCTGCCAGGCCCTGGGCGCCTCCTCCAGCACCAGCCTCCCCTGGTCCCGGTAGTACGTGGCCCGGCCGCACGACGCCTGAAGACTGTCCTGCAGATAGCGGACATCGCCGCTGGCGGTGGCCATGTTCCCCCGGCGGTAGACCTCCATCCTCCGCGAGGTGATGACCCTCGCCCCGTCCTGGCCCGCCTCCTTCAGCTCCAGCCGGCAATTGCCCGAAAGCAGGCCGTAGCCCTGCTGGTGCCAGTACTGGCCGAAGTCGGCCCAGGCCTGCCGCAAACCGGAGGTGTCCCGGATATGCACGTTGCCGTAAGCCTCGCTGCGCGACGCCTCCCGGAAATGGGCCAGGGAATCGGCGGAGACGGTCCACTGCGGGTCCCGGGCCGCCGGGTCGCCGTGCATCACCGCCTTTCCCAGTTCTTTATAGTAACAAGCCCGGCGGCCGGTCATCCGGACGTCGCGGTCGGTCACCGACACCCGTCCCCAGACCACGGCCTGCCGCTTCAGGCTGGAGACCCAGGCGCTGTCGCCGCGGAGGACCGTCGAGCCGTGGACGATCTCCACCTCTCCCAGCAGCCGGGTGACCTTGTCCCGGCCCACCAGCTGGGCCTTCATGGTCCTGGCCGACATCAGGTAGGCCCCGCCGGTGTCCGGGGGCGCCTGGCCTGTGGCCATCGAGGCGGCCGAGGCCAGGACCAGCAGCGGCAGATATCTCATCTTAGGTCGCCCAGGCCCTCCAGCAGCTCCTTCTGCCCCTGGACGTTCCGCTTGAGCTCTATCTCCTTCAGGTCCGGGCTGGCCTCCAGCCCCTCGCCGGTCAGCCAGTCGGCCCCCCGCTCCAGCCTGACCTTGGACTCGGTGGACAGCCGGCGGGTCGTATTGCGCCACCTGATGTAGTCGGTGGTCAGGACGATGCTGTCCCGGCTGACGATGACCACGTTCTCCCTGGCCTCCATGTCCCGGGTGGCGGTGTTTACCGTGCCCCGGTCCGCGGTCAGGATGGCGCCGACGCTGTCCCCGGCCTCCCGGTAGAATTCTATGTTGAGCTGGGTCAGGTCCACTTCCTGGCGCTGGCTGTAGCTGTTGGCCTCCTCGGCCTTCATCACCCAGACCTTCTTTCCCAGCAGGGTCTCGGTCAGCCGGAAACCGGCGATGGTCTGCGAGGGCAGGGCCTCGCGTCCCGTCTGCCCCAGCGAATCGGCCGGCCGCTGCTTGCCCGGGCATCCCAGCACCGGGATAATGGCCAAAATGGCCAAATATTTAATATGACGCATTGCTCTTGCTCGAAAAACCCACCCCTTTTTCCTTTGATCCTTTCGCCTTGCCACTCAGATATTCACCATTCACCATTTACCCTTATCCCTTTCCCCTTGACCCTGTTTATTAGGTTTCTCCGTCCATCTCAGGTGCATCCAGGCCCATTGGGCGATGTCCAATCCAACTAGCGATTCGACGGCCTCGGTCTGCGCCTGGACGTCTTCCGCCAACCGGTCGGCCTTGCCGGCCGTATGCGACAGCGCTATCTCCGGCAGCACGGTCAGGCGGTGCCGGCCGCTCTCCAGCCTGCGGATGGCCAGGGGTATTACCGCCGCCCCGGTCTTCCGGGCCAGGGCCGCGGCCCCGGTGGGCGTTTTGGCCTTGCGCCCGAAGAATGCCACCTCGACGCTGGAGACCCTGGTGTCCTGGTCGATGAGGATCCCCAGGGCCTGGCCCCGGCGCAGCGCCCCCAGGGACTCCCTGGCCCCCTCGTCCCGGTCTATCACCCGGACCCCCCACCTGGCACGGGCGGAGTTGAGCAACCGGTCCAGCCTGGGGTCGTAGACCCTCCGCCCGATGACGCTGATCCCGTAGCCCCGCTGGGCGAACCAGGCCGGCATCAGCTCCCAGCATCCGATGTGGCCGGTCACCGCCACGATGCCCTTGCCCTTATGGTAGGCCCGGTCGAAATGCTCCAGGCCGCGAACCTCGACCAATTCCTCGAGCTGTTTTCCCTCCAGCCTCGGCAGGCGGACGGCGTCCACCGCGTTCAGCCCCATCATCTCGAAAACCCTGAGGCCCATCGCCAGGTGGTCGCCCCGGTCGGGAAAGATGAGGCGCAGATTGAAGAGGACCTTGGCCCTCTCCCTGGGCAGCAGCCTCCAGGCCAGCCGGGAAAGGATTCTGGAAAGGCCCAGACCCCAGCCCCTCGGCATCAGCTGGATGAACAGCAGCAGCGTGAAGATCAAGGCGTATTGGAACTGCCGCCTTAGGGCTTGCCCGGAGCGTATCATCGGGCGGACCGTTCCCGAGCGCTGTCGTGGGAGCCGAGTTGCGGGCGAAGGGCTTTTCCCATTTGATAAATTTATCACAGGAATACGCCCAATGCAAGAGAAAAATGCCCTGAATTTACATTCAGGGCATGCGTAATGTATTATTCAACAAAAAGTTAATGCCGATTCTGCAAGATGCGTGCCATCGTCCGGCCGCCTAAAGCACGCCCGCTTTCATGATGTCGTGCAGATGTATGATGCCCACCGGCTTCTTTTCCCTGTCGGCCACCAGCAGCGATGTCACCCGGTGGTCCTCCATCAGCTGGGCGGCCTTGACCGCCAGGCTCTCCCGGTCCACCGTCTTCGGGCTCTTGTTCATCACCTCGGCCACCTTGAGGCTCATGATGTCGTCCGACTTGGCCAGCAGCCGCTTGAGGTCGCCGTCGGTTATCACGCCCGCGAGCTTCCCGGCCTCGTCCACCACCGAGGTCACCCCGCGCTTGGCGGTCATCTCCAGCACCGCTTCTTTCATGGTGCTGCCCAGGGCCACCGCGGGAACGTCGGCGCCCGAAAGCATCAGGTCCGACACCTTGAGCAGCAGCTTCTTGCCCAGCCCCCCGCCCGGGTGCAGTCCGGCGAAGTCCTCGGGGGTGAAGCCGCGCTGCTCCAGCAGGGCCACGGCCAGGGCGTCGCCCACGGCCAGGGCGGCGGTGGTGCTGGTGGTGGGAACCAGGTCGTGGGGGCAGGCCTCCTCCTTGACCGAGACGTCAAGCACCACGTCGGCGTGGGCGGCCAGCGGGGAGTCGGGCTTGCCCAGCAGGGCCACTATTTTCACGCCCTTGCGCTTTATGAGCGACAGCAGGGCGCAGAGCTCGTCGGTCTCGCCGCTTTTCGAGATGATGACGGCCGCGTCGCCGCGGCGCACCAGGCCCAGGTCGCCGTGGAGGGCGTCGGTGGGGTGGAGGAAGAAGGCCGGCGTCCCGGTCGAGGTCAGTGTGGCCGCGATCTTCTGGCCGATGAGGCCGGACTTGCCGACCCCGGTGACGATCACCTTGTTCCTGGCGCCCAGCAGCAGCTCCACCGCCTTGGCGAAATCAGAATTGAGCCGCGAGGCCAGCTCGCCCAGCTCCCTGGCCTCCGCCCGGATGACCTTCTTCCCCAGGGCCACTATNNTGCGTTCAATGTTTTACGTGTTGGCTAACGGTCATCGCGAGCCCGGCTTCTTGCTCACAACCCCGATATGCTCGCCCCCCGCGGGTACTCCACCTGGTACTCCAGCGTCATCTCCTGCTCCTTCTGCGGCGCCAGCCGCATCTTCCACTCGATCACCCCGTTCGGCCTCTCCTTGACGCCCCACTCCGCCTTCTCGTCGTCGAACTTCGGCGACACCAGCTTCACCTTGATCTGGTCGTTCTTGGAAACCGGCCATTGCTCGTAGACGGTGACCGTCTCCGCCTCTTTCTTTAGATTTTTCACCTTCACTATGTACGAATAGGTTTTCTTAACCCGTTTCCCGTCCTCGGTCAGGTCCTTCTGCTTCTTCCGGGTTATCTTGATGCCCTCGTCCACCCCCAGTGAGGCGTCGAACTTCTCCGACGGGATGACCGTGCCGATGGCCGAGCCGCCCACGAAGTTGTTCCCGAAGAAGATGTTGATGTCCCCGGCCATGAACGGGTACTCGGTGGTGTTGGTCACCTTGGCCCGCAGGTAGGCGTGGGGCTTGAGGCGCGGCGCCGCCGTGTATTCGAACTGGGCCGCCAGCTTCTCGAAGGCGATCGGTATCTTGTGCGGCTCCCCGTCCGACGGGATGTCGTTCACCCCGGGCGTGGCGAAGACGTAGGA
>DHHE01000046.1:0-6664 GCA_002403115.1 bacterium UBP2_UBA4780
CCGGCTCCAGGGCCCGGTCCACTATCAGGATGTCCCCGGCGTGGATGCCGGCCTGGATCATGGAGCTTCCCTGGACCTTGACGAAGAAGGTGGCCGCCGGGTGCTTCACCAGGTGCTCGTTGAGGTCCAGCCGCTTGTCCAGGAAGTCGTCGGCCGGCGAGGGAAACCCGGCCGGAACCTTGGCCAGGTACAGCGGCAGTTTCAGCCTGGACTTCCGCTCGAAGCCGAAGACAGCGGACAGGCCGGGCCCGAGTTTCGTCCTGGATCTCTTTTTTGTCGCCACCCCATCACCTCCTTCTAAATATATCACTTTGCCCGGTTGGTTGCAAGGGCGGCGCGCCAAGGCCGCCCGACTCCACATCCCCGGACGGACGTTTGGTCTTGATAACCGGCCGCTCCTTATGGTATACTAAAAATCAACCTTCACTCACTTCGGGAGCCGCCAGATGAAATCCTTCGCCAAACGGGTCATCGAGTCCCTGCCCGCCAGGGGCCTGGACTACGCCGACGTCCGCATCACCGACACCCAGGCCGAGTCCATCGCCGTGCGCAACGGCATAGTGGAATCGGTCTCCTCGGCCCGGGACGCCGGATTCGGGCTGCGGGTCATGGCCAGGGGCGCCTGGGGCTTCGCCTCCAGCGCCAGGCTGGAGGCCTCCGAGATACCCCGGGTGGTGAAGTCGGCCGTCGAGATCGCCCGGGCCTCGGCCCTCACCCGGCCCGAAGCCGTGAGGCTGGCTCCGCAGAAGCCGGCCCGGGGATCATACCGGACAGCCGTCAAAAAGGACCCCTTCGCCGTGCCGTTGGAGCGCAAGATCTCCCTGCTTTTAGAGGCCGACCGCCTGATGCGCAAGAACAGGAAAATCAAGGTGGCCGGCGGCGCCCTGTGGTTCACCCGCGAGCGCAAGACCTTCGCCTCGACCGAGGGGGCGCTCACCGCCCAGGAGATCACCGAGTCCGGCGGCGAGATCTCGGCCCTGGCCGTCGACGGCCGGGAGGTCCAGACCAGGAGCTACCCCAACATGAGCGGTGACACCAGGCAAGCCGGCTACGAGTTCATCGAGTGGCTGGACTTTCCCGGCAACGCCGAGCGCGCCGCCGGCGAGGCGGCCCTGCTGCTCAAGGCCCCGCCCTGCCCGGCCGGCGAGACCACCATCATCATCGCCTCCAACCAGCTGGCCCTCCAGGTCCACGAGTCCATCGGCCATCCCATCGAGCTGGACCGGGTGTTCGGCACCGAGGCCGCCTACGCCGGCACCAGCTTCCTTACCCTGGACAAGCTCCACCAGCTGCGCTACGGCTCGGACATCGTCAACGTCTACGCCGACGCCACCGTGCCCGGCGGCCTTGGCACCTTCGGCTGGGACGACGAGGGGGTTCCGGCCCAGCGGGTGCCGATAATAGACCGGGGGCGTTTCGCCGGCTACCTGACCTCGCGGGAGACGGCCTCAAAGCTGGGGGAGGCGTCCGGCGGGGCCATGCGGGCCGACGGCTGGAACCGCATCCCCCTGATCCGGATGACCAACATCAACCTGGAGCCCGGCTCCTGGAGCTACCCCGACCTGATCGCCGACACCGACGACGGCATACTGTTCGACACCACCAAGACCTGGAGCATCGACGACAAGCGCCTGAATTTCCAGTTCGCCACCGAGATCGCCTGGAGGATCAGGAACGGCAAGGTCACCAGCCAGGCTTACAAGAACGCCACCTACACCGGAATGACCCCCAGGTTCTGGAACTCCTGCGACGCCGTCTGCAACATGAAGTCCTGGCGGCTGTGGGGCATACCCAACTGCGGCAAGGGCCAGCCCGGCCAGTCGGCCCACGTGGGCCACGGCGTCTCCCCGGCCCGTTTCCGCAGGGTCCAGGTGGGGGTGTCGAGCTGACCCCCGCGAAGACGATGATCTGCCAACCAACGACCAGCCGAACGGCGCCACAATGAACAAGCCCGCACTCTTGCCCCGGGAACGCGGACCCGCCGGGACGCTGCGCTGCGCATCGATGGCGCTGTTGGCCCTGTCCGGTGTGTGTCTGCTCTCCGGCTGCGCCTACTTCAACACTTACTACAACGCCAAAAAGCTCTACGACCAGGCCGGCCGCAGCCGGGCCGGTTTTCCGGACACGGCCAAGGCCGGCGGGGCCGAGGCCGGCCTCTACCAGAAGTCCTCGGACAAGTTCGCCATGGTGGTGTCCAAGTATCCCTCCAGCCGCTGGGCCGCCCCCAGCCTGTACCATCTGGCCGAGGCCACTTTCAGGCGCGGCGAGTACCAGAAGGCCCAGGGCCTCTACGAGGACGTCTGGCATTTCTATCCCGGCTCGAAATACGCCAACCGGGCCAGGCTGGGATTCGCCCTGGCCTGCTGGAGAATGGGCGAGCACGAACGCGGCCGGCGGTTGCTGGCGTCGATAACCTCGGCCGAATCCAGGGTGATGGAACGCTCGGCCTTCCTTTACGCCCTGATCGGCCAGTCCATGGGGGATACGGCCGAGGCGGCCCTGCAGTGGGAGCGCTTCCTCTACCAGCACCCCAAGAGCGGCCTGGCCAACCAGGCCCGTTTCCAGCGCGCCCAGTGCCTCGTCTCCCTCGGGGACCGCGGCGGCGCCATCGCCGAGCTGAACAAGCTTCTTTCCAGCCGCCTGAGGAAGGCGTTCAGGATCCAGGCCCGGCTGTTGCTGGCCTCGGCCCTGGAGCAGGCCGGAAAACCCGATGAGGCCCTGGCCCTTTACCGTTCCCTGGAAAAAACCGCCACCGACCAGGGCGACCTGAGGACCATCGCCCTCAGATTGGCCCGCATCCAGGCCTCGTCCCAAGACCCGCCCCAGGCCCGTTCGATCTTCCTGGAACTGGCCGCCAAGCACCCCAGGACCGAAACGTCGGCCGGGGCCTATTTACTGGTGGCGGAGCTTTGGGAGCAGGAGAACGTCATGGACAGCGCCCGGGCCTATTACAACCTGGCCCGCCAGGAAAGCCCCGGCAGCACGGCAGCCGAGGAGGCGCTTCGCTCCGCCTCGGATATCGCCATGCTCCAGGCCCTGGGCAGTCTGGCCTCGGACGAAAAGGCCAGGGAGCAGAACGCGGCCGTCCAGTTCCTGATGGCCGAACATTACCTTTTCCAGCTCAACCAGCCGGACCAGGCAATCGAAAAATACGGCCTGGTGGCCGCCTCCTATCCCGACCTTCCCATCGCCGCCAAATCCATGTATGCCGCCGGCTGGGTGCAACTGAGCGCCAAGGCCGACACCGCCGCCGCCGACAGCATTTTCTCCCAGCTGGTGGGGCGCTATCCCCTGACCCGCTACGCCAACGCCGCCAGGGAACGTCTCGGGCTTCCCTGGGACACAACCGTGGCCGACCAGGAGCCGGACGTCGGCCTCTCCGTCCCGATAACGCTCCCGCTCGACACCGCCAGCGTGCCCCGGGCCCCGGCCGACAGCGTCAAAGCGCCCGACCCGGCGATCCCCGGCCTTCCGGACATTAAACCCAGGCCCCCGGGTGAGGAAACCGGCAAGGAAGGCATGATCGAGGGCACCAAGTGACCCCCAGCCGCCTGCAGGCCCGGATACTGTCCAACCGGGAGAAAAAAAAGGGCGTATTCCTGATGGAGCTTAAGGCTCCCGGGATCGCCCGAAGCGCCAGACCAGGCCAGTTCATCATGGTCCGCCCCCCCCATGGCTCCGATCCCCTCCTCCCCCGCCCCTTCAGCATTCACGATGCCCGGGACGGATCCGTCTCCATCCTGTATCGGGTGGTTGGGCGGGGCACCGAGCAGCTGTCCGGGCTGGGCAAGGGCCAGGCGCTGGCGGTCACCGGGCCCCTGGGCCGGGGTTTCCCGATCAGGGCCGGAAACTATCGCCCCGCCCTGGTGGCCGGCGGAATGGGGCTGGCCCCCATGCCTTTTTTGGCCAAGAAGCTTGCGGCCCTGGGGCGGATCCCGAAAATTCTGTACGGATGCCGGACTAAAGGCGAGCTGTTGGGCCCGTCAACCCTCGGGGCGGTCATCGCCACCGATGACGGCAGCTGCGGCCGCCGCGGCCTGGTGACCGGCCTGCTGGAGGAAGAATTGTGCCGGGCCGGCTCATGCCGGGTTTTCGCCTGCGGACCATGGGCCATGCTGCGCCAGGTCTCCCTGCTTTGCCAAAAATCCCAAGTCCCCTGCCAGGTATCCCTGGAGGCCCGCATGGCCTGCGGATTAGGCGCCTGCCAGGGCTGCGCCGTGAGGGGCGTCCATGGAGGTTATCTCTCGGTCTGTTCGGACGGCCCGGTGTTCGACTCCCGCCTGATAGACTGGGAACAGGAGCCGCCGCTGTGAGATCAAACCCGCCGGGCCGCGTCGACACTGCCGTGATCCTGGCCGGGATCAGGCTCAAGAACCCGGTGATGGCGGCCTCGGGCACCTTCGGCTACGGCACCGAGTACCGGGGGCTTTCCCCGGCATCAGCCTACGGCGCCATTATAACCAAGACCGTCACCCTCGAACCCCGTCCGGGCAATCCGCCCCCCCGCCTGTGCGAGACGCCATCGGGGATGCTGAACTCGATCGGTCTGGCCAACGTGGGCGTGGACCGCTTCCTCCGAGAGAAGCTGCCGGCCCTCAGGAATGCCGGCACAGTGGTCATCGCCAACATCGCCGGCAGGACCATAGGCGAGTACGCCCGCCTGGCCGGGATCATGGACAGGGCCCCGGGCGTATCCGCCCTGGAGCTGAACGTCTCCTGTCCCAACGTGGCCCACGGCGGGGTCGCCTTCGGGGTGAATCCGCTGACGGCCTCCCGGCTCACCAGGGCTGTCCGCCGGGCTTTCCGGAAAACGCTTATCGTCAAGCTAACCCCCAACGTTGCCGACATGGCGCCCGTCGCCCGGGCGGTGGCCGCGGCCGGAGCCGACGCCCTGTCCCTGATAAACACCCTCTACGGCATGTCCATCGATACCGCCCGCCGCTGCCCGTCGCTGGGCAACGTCACCGGGGGGCTTTCGGGCCCGGCCATCCGCCCGGTGGCCCTTTACCACGTGTACCGTGTCAGCCGGGCGGTCAGGATACCGGTGATAGGCCTGGGCGGCATTATGACGGCCGACGACGCTGTCCAGTTCCTGCTGGCCGGGGCCTCGGCCATCCAGGTGGGAACCGCCAACTTCATCGACCCGGCAACCCCGGAGAAGATAGTTAAGGGGCTGGTGGCCTACTGCCGACGGCACGGACTGAAGTCCCTGAGGGAGCTGACGGGATGGCTGGCGGGCTGAGGCGGCTGTCGGCGGGCATCCTGCTGGCCGCGTCCGCGCTGATGTGCGGCTGCTCGCCGGCGCCCATCTACCTTTCCACCCCCGGCCAGCCCTCGGGCCGGCCCGCCAAGGATGCCGTCGGCGGCGCCGCCCCGGCCGCCGAGCCGGGGGCCGAGTCCCCCTCCGGCGACTGGGCGCTGATGGCGTCGCAGGGCGTGGCCAGCTACTACGGCAAGGAATTCCACGGCCGCAAGACCGCCAACGGCGAGCGTTTCGACATGAACGCCATGACCGCCGCCCACCGCACCCTGCCCTTCGGCTCCGTCGTCCGGGTGACCAACCCCAAAAACGGCAGGAGCGTCAAGGTGCGCATCAACGACCGGGGCCCGTTCGTGGCCGGCCGGGACATAGACCTCTCCTACGGGGCGGCCAAGGCCATCGACATGCTCTCGGTGGGGCCCGTCAAGATCGAGATCCTCCACCTCCAGCCCAAAGCGCCAAAAAAGAGATGAAGCCTTCGGATGCGGAACGCCTGATCGTGGCCCTGGACACGCCCGGCCTGCGGGAGGCCGCGGAGCTGCTGGACGCGCTGGCGGGGTGCGTCTCCTATTTCAAGATAGGACACCAGCTGTTCACCGCCGCCGGTCCCCGGGCCGTCTCCCTGGTCAAGGACCGCGGCGCCAGGGTCTTCCTGGACCTCAAGTACCATGACATCCCCCATACCGTGGCCGGCGCCGTGGAATCGGCCGCGGCCCTGGGGGTCGACATGCTCAACCTCCACGCCTCGGGCGGCGCCGCCATGATGGAGGCGGCGGCCAAGGCCGCCGGAAGCTCGAGCCACCGGCCCGCCCTTCTGGCGGTGACCGCGCTGACCAGCATGGACCGGAAGTGCCTGGAGGAGACCACCGGAATCGCCGGCCTTTCGGTCGAGGATCACGTCCTGCGCCTGGCCTCCCTGGCCAAGGCCTCCGGGCTGGACGGGGTGGTGGCCTCGCCGCGCGAGATACTCCCCCTGCGGCAGAGGCTGGGATGCGGCTTCATCATCCTGACCCCGGGAATACGCCAGGCCGGCTCGCCGCCGGACGACCAGAAAAGGACGGCCACGGCCTCGGAGGCCGTGGCCGCCGGAGCCGACTACGTCGTGGTCGGACGCCCCATAACCAGGGCTCCCCACCCCCTGACGGCGGCCCGAACGATAATTTCGGAGTTATCAGATGCCCTCTCACGACCCCATCCGTGACCTTCTCATCAAGCGCCGGGTGCTGCTTGACGGGCATTTCCTGCTGTCCTCGGGCAGGCACAGCCCCCATTACTTCGAGAAGTTCAGGATCCTCCAGCATCCCGGGGACGCCATGGAGTTCTGCCGGGCAATCGCCGACAGGTTTTCCGGTTCGGGGATAAGCGCCGTGGCCGGCCCGACCACCGGCGGCATCATCATCGCCT
>DHHE01000046.1:6746-8707 GCA_002403115.1 bacterium UBP2_UBA4780
GGGCAGACGGTCGAGGCGGTGCGCCGCTCCGGCGCCGAGGTGTCCGGAGTGGCCGTCTTCATCGACCGCAGCCCCGCCCCGCCCGATTTCGGCGCACCTTTCCACCCGGTGTTCCGCCAGGAGGCGGTCACCTACGACCCTGGCGACTGCCCCCTCTGCCGCCAGGGACTGCCCCTGCAAAAGCCCGGCTCCAGCCAGGTGAAATAGAAAAGAGCCCCGAGAGATCGGGGCTCTTTTTCCGGCGTCCTGCCTGGGTCTCACCTGAAGGTGAACGGGATGGTGATCGGCCTGTCAGCCGGCTTGCCGTTGACGGTGCCCGGCCGGAATGTCATCTTCTGGGCCGCTTCCAGCGCGGCCTCGTCGCAGCCGCCCCCGATACCCCTCACCACCTCGGCGTTCCTGATGCTTCCGTCAGCTCCCACCATCACCCTCACGAAAACACGCCCGGTTATCTTCGCCTTGCGCGCCATGTCGGGGTATGACGGGGTGGCCCCCTTGACCACCTCGGGCTCGGTTGGCGCTATCTGCGGCTCGGCTGCCGGTTCCGGGGCCGTCGTCGCCGCGGGCGGTGGCGTGGACGGCGAGGTGGCGGCCGCCAGAATGTCCTGGGGATTCACCGGAGCCGGGGGCGTGGTGGCGGCCGCCCTGGGTTGGACGGCGGGTGTGGGAGACGGCGTGGCCCTCGGGGCCGGGGTCACCGGAGCGGAAGTGCCCGGGGTGACGGCCGGCGTGACCGCGACCGGGGCCGGTGCGGCCGTCGGGGACGGCTCGGCGGTGGCCGCAGCCAAAACGGTGCCGCGGCGCTCGGCCGATGGTATCCACCACTCGTCCATCGAGGCCAGCGGACCGCGCTCGTCGCGGTCCGGACCGCGGAAACCCTTGTAGGCCACGGTCACCACGTCGGGGACGAACAGGTAGGTTGTGGGCTGCTCCTCGGTGATGATCCGCTGGAACCTTACCCAGAGCTCCTTGGCCTTGCGCCGGCTGAGGGTGGCCAGCCCCTGGTCGATGAGCTGGTCGACCTCGGGGTTGGCGTAGCCCAGCAGGTTGAACCGGCCCTTCTCCGGCTGGGAATGCCATACCGCGGTGGGGTCCACCTTGTAGTCGTTCTTCCAGGAAAACATCATGGCGTCGTAGCGTCCCTCCTTCACCCGCTGGATGAAGGTGACGGCGTCCACTACCGCCAGGTTGACCTTGACGCCCGCGTCCCGAAGCTGCCTCTGGACCATGACGGCGGCCGCCTCCTGGAGCGGCTGGCCCTGGGCCAGCAGGATGGTTATCTCCAGCGGCTGCCGCTGGTTCTGCCTGTAGAGGTATCCGTCCCGGTTCTTCTCCCGCCAACCCTGCTGGGCCAGGGCCTGCCGGAGCTTGCCGGGATCGTGGGGCAGCGGCGTCTGCTGCTCGTCGTAGGCCCATGAGGTCGGCAGCAGCGGCCCGGCCGCCGGCTGGCCCTTGGAGTGCAGCACCTGCCGTATCATCTCGGAATTGTCGATGGCCATGGCGAACGCCCGGCGCATCTCGGCCCCGGAGAACATCGGGTTTTTCAGGTTCCAGCCGATGTAGGTGTAGGTCCAGCCAGGGTAGTCTATGATCTTGATGTTGCCGTCTCCGGAGAGCCTCCCGGCGTCGGCCGGCGACAGGTCGCTGGTGACGTCGACCCCGCCCCGCTTGACCGCGTCCATCAGAGCGGCCCCGTCGCCGAAGAACCTGAACTCGATCCTGTCCAGGGCCGGGCGGCCCTTGTAGAAAGAGGCGTTGGGCACCAGGGAAAGCGAGGAGCCGCGGGACCACTGCTCCAGGGCGAAGGGGCCGCTGGTCACCGGGGCGGCGTCGAACCCGCCGGAACGCAGGTCGGGCAGGGCCTCCAGGGCGTGCTTGGGGAGGACGAAGATGCCGGTGTCGAACAGCTCGTCGGAATAGACCCGGTTGAACTTGAACTTAACGGCGAACTGGTCCACCGC
>DHHE01000046.1:8860-17010 GCA_002403115.1 bacterium UBP2_UBA4780
TGGAGCCTGAGGAAAAGCTTGTCGTGGATGTCGGTGGACGCGGTGTAGGACAGCAGCAGCGGATTCAGGGAGGCCGGCTCGTTCTGGGCCAGGGAGCCCACCGTCAGCGTGCCGCCGTTCTCCCCCGCCTGGTACTTCTCCTGCTTGCCGCATCCGGCCATGGCCGTCAGAATCGAGGCCAGGGCCAGGGGCAGCCAGATTGAGCGGATCCTTTTCATCGTCGGCTCCTCGCGTTTATGGTCGTTTAAGGCTTTTCAATACTTAAAGATATAACAACCCGGGTGATTTGTCAAGAAAAAACTTCTTGCCCTTGGCGGTAAGAATATAGTATACTGGAGAGGTTATCCCGGCCGCAGGGCCGGCCGATACATATACCTGCCGACGGGGCGTTTTATTCCGGGGGACGACCGGCCATTTGGGAGATCGAGATGCCGAAACCGATGATAGCCGACCTGCACTGCGACACCGCCCTGAGGCTGCTCAGGGGCCACCGCCTGGAACGGGATCGGGGGCACGTGTCTCTGGATCGTCTCCGGTCCGGCGGCGTAGGCCTTCAGGTGTTCGCCTGCTGGATAAGTCCGGCGTTCAGGCGAAACCGCGCCCTGGACCATGCCTGGAGCCTGGTGGAGGCGGTCAAGCGGGAGACGGCCCGCCATCCGGCCCGGCTGCAGCTGGTGGCCGACGGGGTTTCCTGGCGGAACTGCCGCCGCGGACGGAGGATCGGTGTCATGCTGGGCATCGAAGGCGGGCACGGCCTGGGGACCGGGACCGGGAGCCTGGAGGCCTTCAGCCGCGCCGGGGTCCGCATCCTGACCGTCACCTGGAACAACTCGAACGCCTTCGCCTGCTCGGCCTGGCGGGCCGCCAAGAGCGGCCGGGACACCGGGCTGACCGCGCTGGGCCGGAAGCTGGTGGCCGATGCCAACCGCCTGGGCATCGTGCTCGACCTGTCCCATTCATCGGAGAAGACGTTCTGGGAGGTGCTCCGCCTCTCCGAGAAGCCGGTCATCGCCTCCCACTCCTGCGCCGGTTTCCTCCAGCCGCATTTCCGCAACCTCAGCGATGCCCAGATAAAGGCCCTGGCGGGCTCCGGAGGCCTGCTGGGAATCAACTTCTATCCGGGCTTTCTTGGAGAGCGGGACGGCCGGTGCGGGCTGGACAGGGTGGCCGATCATTTCGCCTACGTCAGGGAGCTGGCCGGCGCCGGCTGCCTGGCCCTGGGATCGGACTTCGACGGCATCAGCCGGGTGCCGGACGGCCTGGATGGCCCCCACAAGTTCCCCGCCCTGCTCAATGAGCTCAAGGCAAGGGGATTCACCGCCCGGGAGCTCAGGGACGTCGCCGGCGGGAACTTCCTGCGCCTGCTGGGCTGGTGATCCCTCTTGCCCCTAAGGAAGCCAGGAAACCATGAATCCCTTCTCCCAGAATAAGTTCCTGCCTTCCTGGTTTCCTAATAGTTGGTCCAGACCACTCATCTAATCCGCTTCGCCCCGGATGAACCGCTGGATGCGCTCGTCCGGGGACTTCTTTATCTCCTGAGGCGTCCCGCAGAAGATGATGCGCCCCTGGTGCAGCATGGCGATGCGGTCGGCCACCCGGCCGGCGCTGACCATGTCGTGGGTGACCACCACCGAAGTGATGCGCAGCTTCTCCTGGAGCCCGGCCATCAGGTCGTTGATGCGGTCGGCGCTGATCGGGTCCAGCCCGGTGGTGGGCTCGTCGTAGAGGACGTACTCCGGGTCCATGGACAGGGCCCGGGCCAGCCCCACCCTCTTCTTCATGCCTCCGGAGAGCTCGGCAGGCATAAGTTTCCCGGAGCCGGCCATGCCCACCATCCCCAGCTTGGATTCGACCTTCTCCCCGATCTCCTCCCTGGTCAGCGCGGTGTGCTGGCGGAGACCCAGGGCCACGTTGTCCTCCACCGACAGCGAGTCGAACAGGGCCGATCCCTGGAACAGCATGCCGAACCTCTTCCGCAGCTGGTACAGATCGCGCTTGCCGATGCGGTTGAGCTCGGTGCCGTCGACACTCACCGAGCCCCTGTCCGGCCGCATCAGGCCGATGATGTGGCGCAGCAGGACGCTCTTGCCGCAGCCCGAGGTGCCGATGATGACCATGGTCTCGCCGGTGCGGACCTCCAGGTCCACCCCGTCCAGGACCTTTTTCCCGTTGAAGGACTTGTTCAGCCCCTGTATCTGGATCATCGGGGCTTGATGATGAAACCGGTGTCGTTTATGAGGAGGTCGTACGGCCTCTCCGACGGATACTGGAAGGCGCCGATGCCGTAGACCGCGTCCACCAGGGGTAACTTCTTCCCGGCGTGCTTCATCATGAATTTCCAGTAGCCCGGCTCCTGCGCCAGCTGGTAGTGTGATGCCTGGGGCTTGGCCGGGTCCTCCCACCGCCCCGAGAACCTGGTGACCTTGTAGTAGAGGCCGGCGCCCAGAAAGCGCAGGAACGGCTTCCAGCGCAGTATGTAGCCCTCCACCATCCACTGGTCGCCCTTCAGCTCGAAGACGTGGCGCTGTTTCGAGGCCGCGTCCTCGAAACGCACGTCCATCACTCCCTGCTCGCCCACGGCCGCCACCGTGCCCAGGCGCTCCTCGTAGGTAAGCCGGTGGAAGGTCTGGACGAACAGGGATAAGAATACGCAGGCCGCTCCAACTGCCGAGAAAAGAAGGAAAAGGAAGACGGACTGCACCAGGCTGTTCAGCCTCATCTTCTTCTTCCAGGTCCGGACCACGGCGAAGACCAGCAGGGCCAGGCCCAGAAGACCGAAGGCCAGGCCGATCAGGCCCGAGGAAAGGGCGAACTTGTCCATGGCGGCATGCTTAAAGTTTTTATCTGAAAATCCACGCTGAAACGATGTAATCGAATATCAGTATCATCACCGCCGCCGCCACCACCGCCTTGGTGGCCGCCCTTCCCACCCCGGCCGCCCCGCCCTCGGCGGCGAACCCGTGGAAGCAGCCCGAGGTGGCGATGATCACCCCGAAGAAGATCGATTTGATGATGCCGCCCATCAGGTCCCGGGTGTGGAAGTGGAACCTCAGCCCGTCCAGGTAGACCTGGGTGGTTATGCCCACCGACAGCACCGCCACCAGCCAGCCGCCGATCAGGGCGATGAAGTTGGCGAAGATGGTCAGCACCGGGGACATCACCGCCCCGGCCACGAAGCGCGGCATCACCAGGTGCTCCACCGGATCGACGGCCATGGTCTCCAGGGCGTCGATCTGCTCGGTGACCTTCATGGTCCCCAGCTCGGCGGCGATGCCCGAGCCCACCCGCCCGGCCACCACCAGGGCGGTCAGCACCGGGCCCAGTTCGGTTAGGATCGCCCGACAGATGCCGGTGCCCAGCCAGATGGAAGGCACCAGGCCCTGCATCTGGTAGGCGGCCTGGACCGCGGCCACCATCCCGGTGAACACGGCCGAAAAGACCACCACCGGAAGGGAGTGGACGCCCATGGCCATCATCTGCAGGACCACTTGCTCGAACTGGCGCGGCAGGTGGCGCAGGGAGAGCACGATCCTGCCCAGCAGGATGAAGGCCGAGCCCCACTGCTGGAACCCAGTGATGACGGCCCGGCCCACGGCGCGGACGTATGATGATTGGTCCCTGTTCAGCTTGGCTCCGTCATCTCCCGCAGAGCCGCGGAGGAGCATTCCCTCATTCCTCGAGCCCATTGACGCAACGAGTTATTCCGTCTTTCATCAAGGCTTCACCGAAATTCAACAGATATCCCAATTTCAAACCGGACAAACGAAGATATGTCTGAACCTGTTTCTTATGTGCCGGAGAAACCTTCTCGACAGATTTTAACTCCAGTATGACCTTTCCCTCCACCACAAGATCGGCCCTGAAACCCTCGTCGAACACTATGCCGTTGTATTCGAATGAAACCGGGACCTGCCTTTCAGCTTTAAATCCCCTGATTTTCAAATCTTGGGCCAGCGCGGCCTCGTAAACCGATTCCAGCAATCCAGGTCCAAGGTTTCGATGAAGTGCTATTGCGGCATCGACCACCACCGTCCCGATATAGTTTTCAGTCATCCTTTGCGTCTCTGCGCGAGAAATAATTACTCACTCCGGCTCGGCCCTGGTCTCCATGTTCTCGAAGCGGGTGTAATCCTTGAAGAAGACCAGGTTGAACTTGCCCACCGGGCCGTTGCGCTGCTTGGCCACGATCAGCTCGGCGCTCTCGGTGTCCAGGGCCTGGGAGCCCCCATCCTCCTGGGCCTTGTAGGCGCCCAGGTCGCGGTGCAGGAAGATGACGACGTCGGCGTCCTGCTCGATGGCCCCCGACTCCCGCAGGTCGGAGAGGATTGGCCTGGCGTCCTGCCCCCGCTGCACAGAGATGCGCGACAGCTGGGAGAGGGCGATCACCGGCACGTTCAGCTCCTTGGCCAGGGCCTTGAGGCTGCGGGAGATCTCGGAGATCTCCTGCTGGCGGTTCTCGGACCGGCCCGAGGACCGCATCAGCTGTAGGTAGTCGACGACCACCAGGCCCAGGTCCACCTCGGACTTGAGCCGCCTGGCCTTGGCCCGGATCTCCAGCGGCGTCAGGGCGGCGCTGTCGTCGATGTACATGGGGGCGCTGTGGAGGATGCCGGCGGCGCTGACCAGGGCCGGCCACTCGTTCTGGGAGATGTAGCCGCTGCGCACCTTGTGGCTGGAGACCCGGGCCTCGGAGCAGAGCATCCTCAGCACCAGCTGCTCCTTGGACATCTCCAGGCTGAAGACGGCCACCGGCACCTGGCTGGCGATGGCCGCGTGCTGGGCGATGTTCAGGGCCAGGGCGGTCTTGCCCACCGAGGGCCGGGCCCCGACGATGATGAGGTCGCTGGGCTGCAGCCCGGAGGTCAACCGGTCCAGGTCGGTGAAGCCGGTCTCCACCCCGGTGATGTGCCTCTTCTCCCGGTAGAGCTTCTCCACCAGCTCGAAGCTGTCGTGGATGAAGGCCTTCAGGGGCAGCAGCTGCCGCCTGAGCCGGCGCTCCTTGATGGAGAAGATCATCTGCTCGGCCCGGTCCAGCAGCTCCTCCGGGTTCTCGGCGGCGTCGTAGCTGGAGGACACTATCTGGGTGGCGGCGGTTATCAGGCGGCGGAGCACCGCCTTCTCCAGCACGATCCGGGCGTAGTAGTCGATGTTGGCCGAGGTGGCCACGCTCTCGGCCAGCCGGGTGAGGTAGACCGAGCCGCCGGCGTCGTCCAGCCACTTGAGGCGCCGCAGCTCCTCGGACGCGGTCACCAGGTCCACCGCCTGGTTTTTCTCGTAGAGGTTGACGCAGGCCCGGTAGATCTTGCGGTGGCCCGAGGAATAGAAGCTCTCCTCCTCGCCGATGATCTCGATGGCCCGGCCCACCGCCTCCTGGGAGAGGAGCATCGAGCCCAGCACCGCCATCTCGGCCTCGGCCGCCTGGGGCGGCAACCGGTCGACTATCGGGGTCGGGTCAGGCATCAGGCCTCGCCGTCATATATCTTTCGCACCAACTGGACGTCCTCCCAGGTGGGCCGCTTCCAGCCCGGGTTGCGCAGCAGGGCGGCCGGGTGGTAGGTGGGCACCAGCTTGATGTTCTGGTAGTGGTGGATCCTCCCCCTGAGCTTGGAGATGGGCGTGTTGTTCTGCAGCAGGGTCTGGGCGGCGAAGGTGCCCAGGGCGCAGATGACCTTGGGTTTTATTATCTCCAGCTGGGCGCGCAGGTGCGGCTCGCACTGGCGGATCTCCTCGGGCAGGGGATTGCGGTTGCCCGGCGGCCGGCACTTGAGGATGTTGCAGATGAAGACCTCGGAGCGCTTGAGCTTGATGGCCTCGATGATCTTGGTCAGCAACTGGCCGGCCGCTCCCACGAAGGGCTTACCCTGCAGGTCCTCGTCCTGGCCCGGGGCCTCGCCCACGAAGACCAGCCTGGCGTCCGGGGCCCCGTCGCCGAACACGAAGCTGGTCCGGGTCTTCCACAACGGGCACTTCCGGCACGACGAGATCTGCCTCCGGTACTCGTCGAGCCCCGGTAGCTTTTTCGCCGCCGGCCTGGGCGGCTTCAGCTTCAGGTTCAACTCGTCCTCGCCCAGTTCCCTCTGCTGGGCCAGGTACCGGGCCGCCTCCCCCCTGACCCCGGGCCTAGCCATCGGCCCTCTTGAGAAGTCCGACCAGCCGGTTGATGATCAGTTTGGCGAAGGCGTCCTTGCCGGTTTCCGGGACCCGCTCGCTCCGTCCTTCGGCAAAGAAAAGCCAACCCCTGTTGCTCGAGCTTCCCAGGGCCCTGGCGTCGTTGGCCACGATCAGATCGAGCCCCTTGGCCCGCAGCTTTTTCAGGGCGTTGGCCCTCAAGTCCCCCGTCTCCAGGGCAAAACCCACGACCACCGTCCCCTTTTTCCTTTTTCCGGCGGCCTCGGCCACGATGTCCGGATTGGGCGCCAGCTCCAGCGTGATCCTGCCTCCGGAGCGTTTTATCTTGGAGCGCTGGGTTATGCGCGGCCGGTAATCCGCCACCGCCGCCGCCATGATCAGCGCCCGGTTCCCGGGAAGCTGGCGCATCACCGCCCGTCGCATCTCCCCGGCCGTCCTCACCCTTATCAGCGAATCGACCTCCGGGGGGGCGATGTCGGCCGGGCCGGCGATCAAAGTGACCTCGGCGCCCTGTTCCCTGGCGGCCCGGGCCAAAGCGAAACCCATCCGGCCGGATGAGCGGTTCGAGAGAAAGCGCACCGGGTCCCAGGGTTCCTCGGTCCGCCCCGCGGTTATCAGCACCGGGACGCCGGCCAGGTCCCGGCCCCGGCCCAGCAGATCGAGTATGGCCTGCTCGATGATTTCGACCCTGGCCAGCCTGCCCGCGCCCCTTGTCCCGCAAGCCAGGAAGCCCTCCTCCGGTTCGACCACCTGCCAGCCGCCGGCCTTCAGCTTTTTCAGGTTGCCCTGGACCACCGGGTTTTCCCACATGCCGACGTTCATGGCCGGGGCCGCTAGTTTCGGAGACTTGGTCGCCAGGACGGCCGCGGTCAGCAGGTCGTCGGCCAGCCCGTGGGCCGCCTTGGCCAGGAAATTGGCGGTGGCCGGGACCACGGCCACCGCGTCGGCCAGCTCGGCCAGGGCGATGTGCTCGATGGTCTGCGGCTTGTTCTCGGGGAAAAGCTCCCTGGCCACCGGGTTGCCGGTGATGGATTCGAACGAGGCCGGGCCGACAAGGCGGCAGGCGGCGCCGGTCATGGCCGCCACCACGTTGATGCCGCGCCGGCGCAGCCGGCCGGCCAGGTCCAAAGCCTTGTAGGCGGCTATGCTGCCGGTCACCCCCAGCAGGACGGTCCGCCTGTCCGCTAGCGCGCCGTTCGGGGAAGCCACGGGTTTCCCTTCACTCATTTTCCTTGAAGACCACCCTCTTGTCGCGAAGCCTCTCCAGCGCTATCTGGATGGGCTTGAGGTTGATGTCAGCCCGGCCCATGCGCCTCATCTCGTTGAGGCGCCTTGCCTCGCGGGAGGCGACCAGCACCGCCATGTACTTGTTCTCCATTCCGTCGCTGAATTCCTCTATGGGAATGAAGTTCATGCGAGTCTCCTACTGGAAGGTTTCATAAAGCTCCTTTTCCGGTTTAACATCCGATCATTTTCCGTCACCCTGAGACTTGTCCCGAGTTTGCCGAGGGATCGCTTCGTGCCCCACAGGCCGAAGGGTGAGGCCGTCATCCACTTCGCCAGCNNCAATCCTCAGTGCGGCGCTTCAAACGGCCGGGCGGGCAGCAATCCCAGGATGACATTGTTTCTGTCCGGAGGATGGCCTACTTGATGTCCGTCACCTGGCGCTGGTCGTAGCGGGAAAGCCGGCAGCGTTCGGCCTCGATCACGGAGACCACCGAATGGACCGCCGCCTGGAAGTCGTCGTTGACGATGAAGTACTCGAAGTCCGAGATCTCGGCCATCTCGAGCTTGGCCCGGTTGAGCCTCTTCTTGATGACCTCCTCCCCGTCGCTGGCGCGGCTCACCAACCTTCGGGCCAGCTCCTCAAGCGACGGAGGCAGGACGAAGATGGAGGCCGCCTGGGGGTAGAGCTTCTTGATGGCCCGGGCGCCGACGGTGTCGATGTCCATGATGACGTCCACCCCGGCGTCCAGCTTCTCCTGGATGTGCTTCCGGGGCGTGCCGTAGTAGTTGTCGTG
>DHHE01000046.1:17038-17388 GCA_002403115.1 bacterium UBP2_UBA4780
GGCCGCGGCGGCCGCGAGGTCACCGAGATGGAGTAGTGGATCTCGGGACGGAGCTTGATGACCGCCCGGGAGAGGGTGGTCTTGCCGGCCCCGGATGGGGCGGTCAGGATGATGGGGAAGCCCTTGCGGGTGAGGGGTATCATATTGTCCTAAAGGTTTGATTATACTTTATCACATCGGCAATCGGACTGTCAAGCGAAGTAGGGCTTGCCTGGAAACGACAAAAAAGGGCTATTCCTGTTTTAGTGTGAGTACTGCAGAAGGTTTCTTGGAACGTAAAACGATAGCTTTTAAACGGTCACAAGACGCCAGGAGCCATAACAATTTGTCTTCTTTCCCGCTTTCTCTTC
>DHHE01000168.1 GCA_002403115.1 bacterium UBP2_UBA4780
ATGATCGAGCACCTTCACGACCACGCCGTCAGCGAGCTGCAGCAGAGCGCCCGGACCGACACCGTCTTCGTGGTGACCGCGGTCTGCTTTAACCTGGTGGTGCTGGCCATAAACTGGATCCTGGCCGCCTCCGATCGCACCGGGGCCCGGATCCTGATCTTCATGCTCCTGATAGCGGCCACCCTGCTCATCAACGCCTTCGCGGTCCAGGCGCTGCGCAACGGGCGCCGCACCCGCCTGCTGCTGCTTTCGGGGCTGGCCCAGATGTACCGGGACAACGGGGTGGACAAGTACTACGACCCGGAGCTGCTCAGGACCTACGGGGCGCGATACGGCCTGTTCACCGCCGTCATCATCTCCCTGGCGGCGATGGCCATAGCGGTGCCCATGATCCAGTGGCTTTCGGGAGGCTGAAGAAGCTCTGCTACACCGGAGGCGGCCGTTTGGCGGCCGCTTTTTTATGCCTGTAGCGGGCAAACATTTCCCTTGCGCTAAGGGCCGATATGAGGTAAAATAACGTAAATGGCCTTGCCTTTCATGAATTTATGATTCCCCGCCTGGACATAGACCGCGTCAAGGAGACCCTGCGCACCCAGACCTTCGGCCAGTCGCTTTTCTACTTCGAGAAGCTGGGCTCAACCAGCGACAAGCTGGCCGAACTGGCCAGGGGGGGCGCCCCCGAGGGCACGGCCATCGTGGCCGAGACCCAGACCGCGGGACGCGGCCGCGACGGCAGCGCCTGGTACTCGCCCCCGGGCCTGGGGCTTTACCTGTCGGTCCTGTTAAGGCCCGGCCTGCCGGCCATCAAGCTCTCCGGCATCACTCTGGCCCTGGGGGCGTCCGCGGCCCGGGCGGTGGAGCAGTGCTCGCCGGCCAAGATCATGATAAAGTGGCCCAACGACCTGTTCTGCAACGGGCGGAAGATAGGGGGGCTGCTGGTGGAGAACAAGGCGGCGACGGCCTTTGAAAAAGCCCAGGGGGACTACCTCGTGGCCGGCGTCGGCATCAACGCCAACAACGAGCTGATACCGCTGGAGCTGTGCGACACGGCCAGCTCGGTCTACCTGGAGACCGGATCGGGCGTCTACCGGGAGGACCTGCTGGTGAAACTTCTGGAGAACATGGAATCTGATTACAGGACATTCGTGGCCCGGGGGCTGGAAGCCTTCCGGGAGGACGTCGAGGCCCGCTTCCACCTGGCCAAACGCTGGGTCTCGGTGGAGACCGGCCCGGGGCAGGCCGTCCGCGGGGTGGCCACCGGCATGGACTCCCAGGGCTCACTTCTGATCATCGACTCCGAGGGGCAGACGGTCCGGGTGCAGTCGGGAACGGTGACGGAGATGGAGCCGTGAAGCTCTGCCTGGACATCGGCAACAGCACCATGGCCATGGGGCTGGTCAACGGGGGCCGGATGGTCCAGCGGGCCAGGCTGGACCACGGCGGGAGGCTGACGGCCGAGCTGGTCCACTCCTTTTTGGAGAGGGTGCTGGGCTCGCGGTCGGTGCGGCGGGCGGCCCTGATCTCGGTGGTGCCGTCGATGGCCGACGAGGCCGCCCAGGCGGCCGGCCGGCTCCTCAACGTCCAGCCCAGGGTGATCACGGTCCAGGCCATGTCGTTCATGAAGCACGGCTACCGGACGCCCAAGAAGCTGGGGGTGGACCGGCTGGTGAACGCCTTTGCCGCCTGGCGCCTCTACGGGGCGCCGGCGGTGGTGGTCGACATCGGCACCGCCATCACCTGGGACGCGGTGGACCGCTCGGGGAAATACCTGGGCGGGGCCATCGCCCCGGGGCCGGGCACCATGGCCCAGTCCCTGCACCGGAACGCGGCCCTTCTGCCCGAGCTTGCGGTGAAAAGGCAGGCCAGGGCCACCGGGCGCGACACCGAGGAGTGCATCCGTTCCGGCATCTACTGGGGCACGGCGGCCATGGTCCGCGAGCTGGCCTCGATGATAGGGCGCGAGGTCGGGGGCCGGCCGCGGATGCTGGTCACCGGAGGGGCGGCGCCCCTGTTCCTGCCGGAGCTCAAGGGATTCCGCCACGACCCGGACCTGACGCTGAAGGGCATCGGCCTGGCATACGACGAATTTGGATAATGGAGGACCTTTGAAGGAATTGTTCATAGACTCCAACCCGCTGGAGACCAGGATCGCCCTGGTCGAGGACGGGCGGCTGACCGAGCTGTGGGTGGAACGGTCTTCGCAGGCCAGGACCCTGGGCAACGTCTACAAGGGGGTGGTCCGCAAGGCGCTGCCCGGGCTGGAGGCGGCCTTCGTGGACATCGGGCTGGGCCGGGACGGTTTCCTTCCCTTCGACGATGTCTCGACTTCGCTCGACATGTACGCGCAGGGCAAGCCCCATGACCAGCCCCAGGACGGGGGCGGGGAGGGAAAGCCCAGAGGGAAGAACCGCGGGCTGAAGCAGGGCCAGGAGATCCTGGCCCAGGTGACCAAGGAGCCGATCGCCGGAAAGGGGCCGCGGGTGACCTCCTGGATCTCGCTGGCCGGGCGCTACTGCGTGCTGCTGCCGGGCGACGAGCAGATCGGGATATCCAAGCGCATAGGCAGCGCCGAGGAGCGGCAGAGGCTGAAGGCCGAGTTCAGGAAGATCCTGCCCAAGGGCTTCGGGTTGGTCGCCAGGACCGCGGCCGGGAGCCAGGATCCCAAGGGCCTGCAGCGGGAGGTCAAGGAGCTGGTGGCCAGGTGGCAGGAGATCCAGAAACAGGGCCGCAAGGCGAAGGCCCCGGCCCTGCTGCACGCCGAGCCGCCCCAGGTCTGGGGCGTGCTGCGCGACGTGGCCGCCTACGGCATCGACCGGATCACGGTCGACGGCCAGGCCCTGTTCAATGAGATCCAATCCCACCTGGGAAAGATCGACCCGGGCTGGCGGAGCAAGCTGCTCCAGCACGGGGGCGGAGGGCCGGCCTTCACCGAGAAGGGGCTGGAGAAGCAGATATCCCAGGCCATGCAGCGGCAGATCTGGCTCAAAAGCGGGGGCCGGATCGTCATCGAGCAGACCGAGGCCCTGACGGTCATCGACGTCAACAGCGGAAGGTTCGTGGGGAGGAGGGCGGCCGAGGAGACGGTCTACAAGGTTAACCTGGAGGCGGCCGCCGAGACGGCCCGGCAGCTGAGGCTAAGGGACATCGGCGGGATCATCGTGGTGGACTTCATCGACATGGAGACCAGCCAGAAGCGGGCCAAGGTGCTGGAGGAGCTGAAGCGGGCCTTCGCCGAGGACCGCTCCCGGCCCGAGGTCAGCGGTTTCTCCGACCTGGGCCTGGTGGAGATAAGCCGCAAGCGGACCAAGCCCAGCCTGTGGCACACCTCCTCGGAAACCTGCCCGGCCTGCCGGGGGACGGGGCGCATCTTCCACCCCTCGGCCCTGGCGTCGCGGATCATGCGCGGACTGGCCGCGGCCAAGGGCGGCCTGAAAGGCGCCCAGGTGGAGCTGCTGACCAACCCCGCCCTGGCCGACTACATCGAGGAGAACATCCCGCAGCAGTTCGCCCAGCTGAGCCGGGAGCTGGGGTGCCGGATCTATCTGGAGGAGGACGAGTCGCTGCCCATGGAGAGGTTCCTGGTCCGCCGGCGGCCGGGCGGGAGGGAGATTGACATGGGGGATTTTTCCATTGACAGCGGGCCGATTTTGGAATAAAATTACATATCCTAAACGCTTAAAGGGAAGAAGGTTCCGGAAAAATGCCGGGATGGTGGAACTGGCAGACACGTACGTTTGAGGGGCGTATGGCTGCAAGCCGTGTGGGTTCGACTCCCACTCCCGGCACCAACACATCGATGACGGGACCTCGGGATCTGCATGAAGGCCCCTGTCCCTCGCCTTCTCCGACCTCAGCCGTTCCCACCAGCCATCGATTCCCCGGCGAGCCCGTTAATCCCAGGCCAGAAAGGAGGCGCCGTGCCCTACCTTAAGGGCATCATCGACAGATACTGCCTGAGCCAGTTCCTGAAGCTGGCCCTGGAGGCCTTCCGGGAGAAAAACTTCCACCAGGCCATCGAGTCGCTGGAGATGATCAGGCAGCACGACGCCGCCGCCGACCGGAGGTGCAGCGACGTGGTGCTGTTCTACCTGGTCGAGGCCATGATGTCCCAGGCCCAGCTTCACCAGAAAGGCGGGAACTACAGCGGGGCGGTGGCCGCGTACCGCCGGGCCCTGAAGCTGGCCCCGAAGTACGCCGATATCCACCTGGCTTTGGGGAAGCTTTACGCCGGCCGCCATCAGGCCAAGCCGGCCTTGCGACACCTGGGCCGGGCGGTGGCCCTCAACCCCAACTTCATCGAGGCCCACCTGAACATCGCCCACCTCAGGGCCGAGGGAGGCGACCTCGGGGGCGCCATCCGCAATTTCCGGAGCCTGGCCAAGCGGACCAGCTACTTCCGGCAGGACGCCTACGACCGGGCGGTCGTGGCCGCAGCCCGGGGCAAGCCGCGCGAAGCAGTCAGGCTGTTCTCCCTGGCGTTCAGCACCGCGCCCGACCGCTGCGAGTCCCTGTGCGCCATGGGCCGGGACGCCATGAGGTCCGGACAGGTGGGCGACGCCCTGAACCTGTTCCGGCAGGCCCTCAGGATCAGGCCCAAGTACGCCGACATCCACAATCTGATGGGCGTCTGCCACAGCCACCGGGGCGAGATGGGCAAATCGGTGAAGCACCTGCTGAAGGCGGTGAGCCTGGCCCCCAATTTCACCCGGGCCTGGCTTAACCTAGCCTACGCCCACGAGCAGCGCGGGGACGCCAGGGCCTCGCTGGCGGCCTACCGCCGGGTCCTCAAGCTCGACCCCAAGAACGCCATCGCTTCGGCCGCGGCCAGGCGCCTGCAGGCCGGCGGCCGCAGGGGAGGCATGACGGCATGACGCAGTTCAAGGACTACTACCACATCCTGGGCGTGGACCGGCAGGCCGGGGACACGGAGATCAAGCAGGCCTACCGCCGGCTGGCCATGAAGCACCACCCCGACCGGGCCCCTTCCGAATCCAGGGACGGGCTGGCCAGCAACGCCTTCCAGGATATCAGCGAGGCCTATCACATCCTGATAGACAAGAACCGGAGGGTCCAGTACAACAAGCTGCTGGCCGAGCGCTCCTCGGGAACCCAGGGACACACCATCCAGGACACGCAGGCCGAGATGGCCTACCGCCACGGCATCGAGGCCTACAAGGCCAACCAGTTCAAGCGGGCCATGGAGTACTTCTCGGCGGCCGCCAAGATGAACCCCAGGAAGGCCCTCTATTTCAACCGGCTGGGCATGGCCGTAATCAAGGCCGGGGGTCCGCTGGACGAGGCCAGGGCCGCCTGCGAGCGGGCCATCCAGATGGAGATGTACAACCCGGAGCACTACCTGAGCATGGGGATAATCTACCAGACGGCCGGCATGGACGACAAGGCCCGGGCCCAGTTCAAGGAGGCCATCAAGTGGGACCCCAAGAACGCCCAGGCCCACGCCCGGCTCCAGATGCTGGACAAGAACAAGGGCTTCCTGGGGAAGATGTTCGGGAAGAAGTA
>DHHE01000139.1:0-2914 GCA_002403115.1 bacterium UBP2_UBA4780
TTTACGCTCCAAAAAACATTCTATAGTACCCACACTAAAGCCAGAAGAACCGGTTTAATGATCCTATTATACCCTATGTCCCGGGCCGGTTCAAGCTCTCCACGGCCGGCCGGCGGCCTATGCCTCTCACCTCAATCTCTTCATCTCCCGGACGATCATGACCGCGGTGACGGCCGCGGCCGCCAGGTCGGCGGCCGGGCCGGCCAGCCAGACGCCGTCTATCCCCAGAAGCGGCGGCAGGACCAGCAGCAGGGGGATGAGGACGATCACTTGGCGCAGCAGGTTGAGGAACATGGAGATCCTGGCCTTGCCTATGGCCTGGAAGAAGCTGGAGCAGACGATCTGGAAGCCCACTACCGGGAAGGCGGCCAGAAGGATGCGCATCCCACGGACACCTATCTCCATCAGGAAAGGGTCGCTGCGGTTGAACAGGCCGATGAGCAAGCCGGGGAAGAGCTCGACCCCCAGGAAACCGGCGGTGGTGGCGGCGGTGGCCGCCGCTGCCGCCAGCTTGAGGGCCCGCTTGACCCGCTGAAACTGCCTGGCGCCGTAGTTGAAGCCGATGACCGGCTGGGCGGCCATGTTGATGGCGATGACGCAGAAGACTATCATCATGGCCACGCTGTTGATGACCCCCATGGCCCCCACCGCCAGGTCGCCGCCGTGCCTTATAAGCTGGAGGTTGAACAGGGCGCTGATGACGCTCCCGGCCAGTTGCATGGCGAAGGGCGCCATCCCGATGGAGAATATCCCCAGCGCGATCCGCCTCTCCGGCCTCAGGTTGGCGGCCCGGAGCCTGAGCGAACCGCCGCCCCTGAGAAAATGGGCCAGCACCCAAAAACTGGTGGCCGCCATGGAGATGACGGTGGCCAAGGCCGCCCCGGCCACCCCCATCCCCAGGACGAAGATGAAGAGCGGGTCCAGCAGGATGTTGGCCGCCGCCCCGATCACCATAGTCAACATGGCGGCCCGGGCGTGCCCCTCGGCCCGGATCAGGTTGTTCATCCCGAAACCCAGGCCCTGAAAGACGTTCCCCCACAGGATGATGGTGAGGTACTGCCGGGCGTAGCCTATTGTCTCCGGGCCGGCTCCGAACAACGACAGCACAACGTCCCGGAACGCCAGGCCCAGGATGGTGACGCCGAGGGAGATCGTAACCAGCAGGGTGAAGGCGTTCCCCAGTATCTTTTCGGCCTCCGGCCTGTTCTGCTGGCCCAGCCTTATGGAGACCAGGGAGCCGGCGCCCATGCCCACCAGCATCCCGAAGGCCATGGCCACGATCATCACCGGAAAGGTGACGCTGAGGCCCGACAGGGCCAGGGCCCCGACGCCCCGGCCTATGTAGACGCGGTCTACGATGTTGTAGAGGGAGTTGGCCATCACCCCGATGATGGCCGGCACGAAGTACTTCCACAGCAGTCGGCCGACCGGGGCCTGCCCCAGCTCCCGGGAGCGGTCCAAGTCAGCCATTATGAATCGGCCGTACGCCCGACGCCCGCCGGGCCGTCCACTCCCCGTATTCGGCATGCGGGGCGAACCCCAGGCCCTGGTAACAGGCGATGGCCGCGGCGTTGTCCGCCTTGACGTTCAGGCCTATCGTCCCGACCGAAGACGTCAGGTCACGGCAAAGAGCCGCGGTGACCCGGCGCCCCAGGCCCCGGCCCCTTTGGGAGGGGTCGGTGGCGATGTTGCCCAGCGCCGCCACCCGGTATCTCTCCGAGAAGACGTGCACCCCGGCCACGCTGGCCAGCCCTCCCCCTTCCCTGATGCCGAAGTAGCGGCCCGTCTCCAGCATCCTGGGGTCGAACCAGTTTCCCGGGTAGCTGCGGCCGTAGAAATCCAGGACCTCCTCCAGGTCGCCCGGTCCCAGCCGCACCGCCCCGGCGGCGTCGGCGGCCAGGAGCCGGTCCGGGTCGGCCAGCAGCATCTTCAGGTGGCGGCCGTGCGGCGTAAGCTCGAAACCTGGCTGCAGCGCCCCTTCCAGTCCCGGGGCCAGATGGCAGTAGAACTCGCCCGGCAGGCGGCCTGAGAGTCCGGACAACAGCTCGGCCGACGATTCCGGTCGGTCCAGCGCCAGCAGGACCGGCAATCCGTTGCCGCTATAGACCAGCGCCAAGGCGGCCAGGGCGCCGCCCTTGCTCAGGCCGTACCACTTGGTGCGCGGCCAGAAGAAGTCGTCCAGGTCGCCGAGCTCGTAGAGGTGCCGGCCGGCGTCGGCGCGCAGGTGGCGCTCGATCCCCGGCTTGTCGCTCAGGATCTCAATCGCCAAGCTTGCCGCTCCGACGAGTTTGCGCCCCCCGCCGTCCGTTCAAACACCGCCCCAGCCGGCCAGCCTGGCGGCCATCCACCAGAAGGCCCGGCCCTTGAGCACGCAGTTCAGCTGCTGGGAATGGGCGCAGGACCCGCAGGCATTGGCCAGCCTGGTCAGCTCGTGGTTGGGATTCCGCGCCATCCAGGACTGCGCCCAGTTCCGCGGCGCGCCGCTGCTGTCGTAGTCGCAGTTGTCGTTGGCGAGCCTCTCCATGTAGTTGACCAGCCCGTCGGGGTCGTGGCTTTCGATGTCGGCGAAGTCGTAGAGGACCTTCTTGTTGCTCCGGCACCAGGCCCGGATCTGTTCGTTTCGGAGGTTGAGGTTGCCGGCGGAACCTGTCCCGTCCAGGTGCCCGGTCATGTAGACGAAGACCACGCCGGGGTACTTGGCCTCCATCTGCGACATCCGCACCAGGTAGGTGTCGATGTCGGCCGCGGTGGCGCCCGAGACCTGGCCGCACCACGACCACATCACCAGGTTGCGCCCGTGGGGATAGACGGCGAATTGACCGGCCAGGTTGCCCAGCAGGGTGTCGGTCAGGCAGCTCCAGGTCACCCGGTCGGGGTTGCCCAGGTCGCCCCCCGGGACGGCGTCCCAGAAGGA
>DHHE01000139.1:3023-5439 GCA_002403115.1 bacterium UBP2_UBA4780
ACGACGGCACCAGGGTGATGTCGGTGCAGCGGTGGTCGATGATCAGCGGCCTGTCGGCCGCCGGCGGCGTTCCCGACCCGCCCGGCCCGGTCGGGTCGCTTTTTTTCGAGCAGCCGGCCAGGGAGGCCGCGGCCAGCAACAGGGCTATGGCCGTTCTCATGTTCATATTCCCTTCCTATCTTTTTTCAATCCACTCCAGCGCCCGGCCCACCTCGAAGTCGGGGTCGCCGGGAAAGGCGTGCCCCACGCCGGCGTAGGCGTTGAGGCTGGCCGTTATCCCGTGGTCCATCATCCGCTTCATGGCCTCGAGGTTCGACAGCCGGCGGCCCTCCGGTTCCAGCTCACCTATAAGAATATAGTATTTGATCGCGGCTTTGGAGGCCCGTTCCAGGCGCTGGTCCAGCAGGGTGTCGTACCTTCCGGCTATGGGGATGGCACCGCGGAACAGGCCGGAGTGCTTGAGCCCCAGCAGGTAGGCCATGTATCCGCCCTGGGAGAAACCGGCCAGGACGATCCGGCTGGTGTCGATGTTGTGGCGGGAACGCATCAGGGCGATCGACTCCAGCACCCTCTTCTCCGCCAGCCCGTCCTTCTCCCCGTCGCCCCAGTGGAAGGCGGCCTTGCCCATGACCACCGGCCCGTAGGGGCAGCACAGGATGTAGCCCTTGCGGCCGCAGGCTTTGGCGAAGACCTTAGAGAAGTTCTGCGGTTCGCCGCCGAAGCCATGCATGGCCACCAGCAGGGGGTGCGGCTTGCCCGGGTCGTATCCCTCCGGCAGGGCCGTCACCGGCTCGGCTATCCTGTCCCTTATCTCGGCCAGGAGCTTGTCGGCCCTGGACAGAAGTTTTTTGTATTCCCTGGTCCCCCGGATGTTGTCCATGTCCTCGTCTTCGTCGAAGCTGTACATCCCCAGGTCGACGGCCCTGGACAGCCATCTCAGGGCCTCCTTCCTGTCGCCCGTCAGGCTGTAGTTGCAGGCGATGTTGAAGGCCACGGTCGGGTTGTCGGGACGGAAGCGCAGGGCGCTTTTGTAGGCGGCGATCGAGCCGGCGTAGTCCTTCACCGTGTAGGCGGTGCCGGCCCGCTGGATGTAGAAACCCGAGGAATCTGGAGCCTGGGCGGCGGCCCGCACCCCCGTCAGCATAAATACCGACAAGATCAATGCAAGGCGGAACATTTCTTCTCCTTCTTAATATGGATTTCCTGCATTCCTGGTTTCCTTAGAGAATGATCGACCATCCCACCTCCTCAGCCTCAGCGAGTTGGCCACCACGCTCACCGAGGAGAAGGCCATGGCCGCGGCCGCCAGCATGGGGTTGAGCAGCAGGCCGAAAAACGGGTAAAGGGCACCGGCCGCCACCGGGATGCCGACGGTGTTGTAGAAGAAGGCCCAGAAAAGGTTCTGCTTGATGGTCCTCAGGGTGGCCCTCGAGAGCCGGACCGCGTCCGGCACCAGGCCGAGGTTGTCGCCGACGATGACGATGCCGGCCGACTCGATGGCCACGTCCGTGCCCCTGCCCATGGCTATGCCGATGTCGGCCTGGGCCAGGGCCGGGGCGTCGTTGATGCCGTCGCCCACCATGGCCACGGCCGAGCCCCCCTCTTGGAGTTTTTTTACGACCGAGGCCTTGTCCTGCGGCAGCACCCCGGCCAGGAAACGATCGACCCCCAGCTGGGCGGCCACCGCTCCGGCCGCGGCCGGCTGGTCGCCGGTCAGCATCACCGTGGCCAGCCCCATGGCCCGGAGCCTGGAGACGGCCCGGGCCGCGCTTTCCCTGACGGTGTCCGACACGGCCAGCATCCCGGCCGGCTTCCCGTCCACCGCCACCAGGACAGCGGACTTCCCCTCCCGCTGCAGCCTGTCCGAATGCTTGTTCCACTCGTCGAAGCCGATGCCGTGCTCCTCCATCAGCCGCCGGCTGCCGGCCAGCACCTCCCGGCCGCCGACCGAAGCCCTGACCCCGAAACCGGCCAGGGCCCGGAACCCCTCGGCCGCCGGCTCCTTGATCCCGCGCATCCTGGAATACTCGGTCACCGCCCGGCCGATGGGATGCTCCGAGCCGAGCTCGGCCGCGGCCGCCAGTCCGATGAGCTCCTCCTCCGGAACCCCCCCGCCGACCACCACGTTGGCCACAGTTAGTTTTCCCGAGGTCAGTGTGCCGGTCTTGTCGAAGACCACCGTGTCGATCCGCTTGACGCCCTCCAGCACCAGGCCGCTGCGGATCAGTATGCCCAGCTCGGCGCCCCGGCCGGTCCCGGCCATGATGGCCGTGGGCGTGGCCAGCCCCAGGGCGCAGGGGCAGGCGATGATCAGCACCGAGACCGCGTTCACCAGCGCCTGGTTGAAAGAGCCGAAGATCAGCCAGGCGGCGAAGGCCAGCCCGGCGACGGCCAGCACTGCCGGGACGAACACCGC
>DHHE01000139.1:5552-14604 GCA_002403115.1 bacterium UBP2_UBA4780
AGGCTCTCGCCGGTTATCATGGATTCGTCCACGGCCGAGGCGCCCTCGACCACCACCCCGTCGGCGGCCACCTTCTCGCCCGGCCTGACCACGATGATGTCGCCGGGAAGGATCTCTCCTATGGGCACCTCGGCCTCGCCGCCGTCCCTCAACACCCTGGCCGTCCGCGCCTGGAGCCCGATGAGCCTCTTTATCGACTCCGTGGTCCGGCCCCTGGCCCTGGCCTCCAGAAGCCTTCCCAGAAGAATCAGCGTGATTATGGTGGCGGCCGAGTCAAAATAGGTGACGGGCTCCAGCCCGGCGCCGGCCAGGAAGGACGGGAAGAGCGCGGCCGCGGCGCTGAACAGGTAGGCGGCCGAGGTGCCGACCGCCACCAGGGTGTTCATGTCAGGGCTGCGCCTCTTGATCGAGGCCCACAGCCCTTGGTAGAAAGGCCATCCGCAGTAAAGCTGGACGGGCGTGCATAGTGCCAGTTGTATATAGTGATTACCCAGTTCCGGCGGGATGAAGGGCAGGAACATGCCCATGCCTCCCAGAAAAACGGGCACGGCGAAGGCCAGGGCGACGAGAAGGCGCCGCCTGATGTCTGCGTAGTACGCCTCCCGCCGGACCTCCAGCGATTCGGTCTCTTTTGCCGCGCCGGCCGCGGTCTCCTCGGCGACCGCCTGCGCCTGATAGCCGGCCTGCTTCACCGCTGCGGCGATGGCGTCGACGTCGGCCAATCCCGGAACGAGGGTGACCGCAGCCCGCTCCGTTGCCAGGTTGACCGAGGCCCCGACCACCCCCGGCGCCTGGAGGATGGCCTTCTCCACGTTGGCCGCGCACGAGGCGCAGTGCATGCCGCCCACCGCCAGATTGACCTTGCCGACCGGAACCTTGAAGCCCGCCCGCTCGACCGCCTTCAGGATCTCCGCCGGGGAAAGCTTTTCCGGGTCGTATTCGACGGTCGCCTGCTCGGTGGCCAGGTTGACCGAGGCCGAGGCCACCCCCTCAAGCCCCTTGAGCGCCCCCTCCACCACGGCGGCGCACGAGGCGCAGTGCATGCCGGATATGGGGATAGATATCCTGCCCGTATGACCGCCGGCCTTCATGCCCCCGTCCTGTCTTCGACCGCCGGTTCACCAGAACCGGGGATGCGATTCAGCTCTTGCAGTTTATCTTCATAAAGCATAATGCCCTCGTCGTCTCCCAACTTCCGGCACGCGGTGACAAGCTTTTCCAGTATCTTGGCGGTGTCCGTCGGATCGTCGAATGATTCGGAACCGGCCAGGGCCCTCATGAAGTGCTCCCTGGCCAGGCTGTCGTTCCCCAGGTCGCGCTCCAGGTCGCCCAAGTAGGTTTCCGCCGAGTCCGTCAGCTTCCTGTCCCCGATCTCCTCTGCCATCCTCGCCTGTTCATCTAGGCGGGCTCGGGCCTCGTCGAAACGCCCCTCACGCCGCATGATATCGCCGATGCAGCCCAGGGCCACGCAGCGAACCCGCCTGTCCCCCATCTCGGTGGCGATCGAAAGCTGTTTCTGGAAAAGGCCCAAAGCCTCGCTGGGCCTGTCCAGCTTGACCAAAACGACCCCGGCGTTTCCCAGCGCCACCGCCAGGCCCTTGCGGTCGCCAAGTTCCTCGGCCAGTTTTATCCGCTGTCGGTAGAGATCCAGGGCTTGTTGATGTTTCCCGGTCTTCGAGTGTATGACACCCATGTTGCCCAGCACGAAGCTCAGGTCCCTCTTGTCGCCCAGGAAGTCGGCTATCTTCAGCTTCTCCTGGTAGCACTCCAGGGCCTGCCGGTACTGGCCCAGCCGGGAGTGTACGGCCCCTATGTTAAGAAGGGCCTTGCTGATGCCCTGAAGGTCCCGGTCCTCCTCGGCCAGCTTCAGCCTTTGCCGGAAAAGCTCCATGGCCTCCTGGTGCTCCCCCAGAAAAAAATGGTGGACGCCTATCAACCCGATAACGTTGCCCAGCCCCTTGCGGTCGCGCGACCGCCGGTAGAACGACTCCGCCTGGCGCAGGGCTTCGATGGCTTCATCCTTTCTGCCCAAATCTATTAGCAGGTTGCCCAGCTTGGCCAGCGATCCCGCCTTGCGGGCCTCGTCTTGGCGCCCCTCGGCCGTGGCCGCGTTGCCCCGCAGGATACTCTCCGCTTCCTTCCATTTCCCGGTTATGTGGAGGACCTCGGCCTTTCCGGCCAGGACGTCCACCGGCTCCCAGCCGCCGCCGGCGCCCTCCAGCCAAGCCAGCCTGGGGCGGTAGGCCCTTTTCCATCCCGCCCCGGCTTGGGGCCTGTCAGAAATCATGGGGCTGCTCCCCCATCCCCGCCAGGTGGCAGGTATCGTTGAAGGATTGCATGACGAACCCATCCCCGTCCCATTCGAAGACCGACAGGCTGCAGGGCGAAAGCTTGACCTTCCAGAACCCCTCCGGCCCCAGGCCCAGCATGCGAAGCGCCAGGAGCTTGAGCACCACCCGGTGGGTGACCACGGCCACAACATCCCGTTCGCCGCTTTCCAGTGTCAACGCCTGCAATGCGGACCACGCCCTGTCGCCCACCTCGTCCAGGGTGCTGCCGCCCGGTATCCTCACCTTCCAGGGCTCGGTCCTCCACACCTGGTATTCATCCGGATGCTTTTCGGCCACCTCGGTGTGGGCCATCCCCTCCCAGAGGCCGAAGCGCATGTCGTCCAGCCCCGGGTCGACCGACACCTCCCGGCCGCAGGCGTCGGCGATGGCCTGGGCCGTCTGCCTGGCGCGCGACAGGGGGCCGGAATAGATCCGCGCCACCCCGGATAACTTGAGCCTTTCAGCCAGCAACCTGGCCTGCTCCCGGCCGGTTTCGTCCAGCCCGATGTCGGTCCCGCCTCGGAAAACCTGCTCCCGGTTCCAGGCGGTCTGACCGTGGCGGATGAGTAGCAGCTTCATGGCATACGTTCCGGAGGGATCACGACCTCTCGAGCGGCTTCGGTGTTTCTTGTTCCCTTTTCGGCATCCGCTTTTTAGTATACCAGTTATCTCGCAAATTGGCAAGTCATCCGTACGATTCCGCTTGACTTCCTGTTTCAAATGTAATAAAGTAAAGGAAATTAAGGCGAGGGGGACCTCGCCTTTCGTTGCCTAAAAAAGGACTTATGACCCACCGACCGATCGAGATCCAGATGGACGGCCAGCGTCTGCCCGCCCGGGCGGGCGAGCAGGTCCAGTCCATATTCAAGCGCTACCCGCCCAAGGCCGATTTGAAGGTGGTGGCCGCCAAGATCAACCAGAACCTGGTCGGTTTGGACGCGCCGGTCCGCTCCAGCTGCCGGCTGAAGCCGGTCACCTATGCCGACCGCGAGGGCACCGCCGTCTACCGCCGTTCCGCCTGCCTCATCCTCTACGAGGCCGTCAAGGAGCTCTATCCGCGGGCCCGGGTGGTGGTGGGCCAGTCCCTGGCCAACGGCTACTATTTCGACTTAGCCGGCGAGGAGCCGAATCCCCGGACCCTGTCGGCCATCGAGGAGCGGATGCGGCGGATAACGGACGAGGACCGCCCCTTCGTCAAGGAGTGGATGTCCATCGAGGAGGCGGTCGAGTACTTCCAGGCCGAGAGCCACGAGGACAAGATCAAGCTGCTGACCACCACCCGGGTCACCGAGGTCCGCCTGGTGGGCTGCGGGGTGTTCAAGGACATCCTCCACGGCCCGGTGGTGCCGTCCACCGGCTTCATCGACCGGTTCCAGCTGACCGCCTACCCGCCCGGCTTCGTGCTCCGCTTCCCCCGGCCCGGCCGGACTGACCGCATCCCCCAGCTCTCGCCCCAGAACAAGCTGTTCCAGATATACAAGGAGACCAAGGACTGGAACCGGATCCTGGGCGTGACCGAGGTCGGCCAGCTGAACGAGCTCAGCCTCTCGGGCCAGATCGGCGAACTGATCCGCATCGCCGAGGGATTCCACGAGAAGCGCATCGCCCAGATAGCCGACGAGATCACCGGACAGCGGGACCGGGTGCGGCTGGTGCTGATCGCCGGACCCTCGTCCTCGGGCAAGACCACCTTCAGCAAGCGTCTGATGATCCAGCTCCGGGTCAACGGCCTGAGGCCCATCGCCATCTCCACCGACAACTACTTCCTGGGCCGCGACCAGACCCCGCCGGGCGAGAACGGCCAGCCGGACTTCGAGGCCCTGTCGGCGGTGGACGTGCCCCTGTTCAACCGGCAGATGCTCGACCTGTTGGACGGCCAGCCGGTGGACACGCCGGTGTACAACTTCCACACCGGACAGCGCGACGACAGGACCAACCCCCTCAGGCTGGGCCCGGACGACATCCTGCTGGTGGAGGGCATCCACGGGCTGAACCCCAGGCTGACCGCCTCGGTGCCTCCGGGCCAGAAGCTGAGGGTCTACATCTCGGCCCTCACCCAGCTCTGCCTGGACGACCACAACCGGATCATGACCTCGGACGTCCGGCTCATCCGCCGCATCGTCCGCGACCGGCGCTTCCGCGGCTACAGCGCCGCCCACACCCTGCGGGTCTGGCCCCTGGTCCAGCGGGGCGAGGAGCGCAACATCTTCCCCTACCAGGAGGAGGCCGACACCATGATCAACTCCTCCCTGCTGTACGAGCCGGCCGTGCTGCGCACCTACGCCGAGCGCTTTTTGCTGGAGGTGCCCACCGACGACGAAAGCTTCGGGGAGGCCTACCGGATACTGCACTTCCTGCGGATGTTCGTGCCGGTGTTCGCCGACGAGGTGCCGCACAACTCGATACTGAGGGAGTTCATCGGGGGCAGCGGGTTCGAGTATTGAGCTTGCCCGGTTCCGCCGCTGTAAGAAGAGGGGGCTTGTCGCCCCCTCTTTTTTATGACGTTTGCGGCTATGCGCTTGTCCGGCGCAGGCGGGAATGCGGGCGTTATAAGTCACGACGCATGCAAGCGGCGTGACTTATAACCAATGGAGCTTCAGCGTAGTTGGATAGACCGTTTATGCGGCGGCTACATTGAAGATTATGGTAAAGCCGCCGCCTCAAGGGCGTGTGTTAGCAGCCGTTAATCGACCGGTGATCACAGATTAAACTGTATAGTTGATAGCACCGGAAAGAATTGTTGCTTGCCGTCAAAAGTGCTTGTATAACCACTTTCCAGTTTTATTTCCCAACGTGAAGCAATTGGAACATTAATGCCAAGCCCAATTGAACCAAAACCTTTTAACTCTGATTTGCCTGTACCTGCATAGGGATAGATTGAAACATCCTGTGGATCTGAATTCATCCACATTTTTATATTTATCTGTCCAATGTTCAAATAATAGAGGCCGCTACGGAATGCAATAAAAGGACTATACTTTAACATTGATGTATACAACCTGGCTGTTAGTGAAGCTTCATAAGCATATGACTTCTCACCTTCAACGCAAGAATTTATTCCAACTACACAAGGCATAGCATAGTGAACATTCCCGCCCTTATATGCGAAATAGTGATAAGCGGCAGTACCACCTAACTGAAGGCTTGGTTTTAACTGGCAAGCAGCGCCAGCGCCTGCATCCCAGCCACTTCCCCAATTGCTGTACAATACGCCGGATGAAATAATATTCCACCCTCCTCGCACTTCGGCTTTCCATTTGCTATGCGCAAAACTATTCGATGTGAAAATAATAGAAACGCAAGCAATCAGTAAATTGATTGTGTTTTTCATACGCCATTGTTTCTTAACTAAGGTTNNCTAGTGGATTCACTCAACTATTGCGTGAATCTGCCTATTGGAGTCGGTTTTACGGCATACCTGCTTAAATTAAAAAAATTTCATTTTTACGGATTCAACCCTGATGTAAAAAGGCCCGGGGCGTTCTTCCCGCACCGAGCCTTCCCTCTTTATTTTACCGCCTCCAGGCTGTAGTCCAAACTGTCCTCACCCCTCCGGTATTCCATTCCCGCCGTCTCCACGGGCTTGGCCACAAGTCCCAGCGAGTTCGGGAAGAAGCCGTTGCGGTATTTGTATATCTCCAATCTCTGCCGCACCTCCTCCATGGCCGCGGCCCTCCGGTAGCCCTGCACCGCGTTCATCCCGCCCGGACCCGCCCTCGGGGCCTGCCACAGCGCCAGCGCCATGGCGGCCGCCAGCACCAGGGCCGCCCCGGCTCCGTATATGATCTCCGCCCCCAGCTTGAACTCGGGATACTTGGCGGCCTCCTTCTGCACCCGGGAAGCGGGCCGGGGCGCCTCGACCTTCTTGAGCGCCCCCAGCTGCACCAGGACGTGGGCCGCCGAGTAGGTGCGGAAACGCCCCAGGCCGGACATCTCCACCAGCTCGGCCACCTTGTGCCGGCCCTCGATCAACTGGAACAGCTTGAAAGCGTCCGGCTCCACCTCCCCGGGCAGGGGCTTGTCCCCGGCCTTCTCCAGCACCGTCTCGTCCGTGGGGATGGTGCGGGTGATCATCGGCCATTCGTCCTTGCGGCGCATGGCCTCCATCAGCAGCGGCTCGGCGCTGACGGCAACCCGGGCCCGGCTGTGCGCGTAGAGGCCGGCGTCGGAATCGAACCGGTAATGGGCGTCGCGCCAGGTGAAGACGTCGTCGATCACCTCCTGGATCTTGGTGGTGATGGCGATCTCCACCTCCTCTCTGGTCATCAGGTACTCCTTGATCAGGATCTCGTCAACCGACAGGCCGGTGTCGCTCTGGATCTGGAGAACCTTGCGCACCGTGTCCTGGTCCAGCTTTTTGGCCCGGAACAGGTATTCGTGGAACTGGTCCTGCTTCCCGCCCTTGCGGCAGATGGCCCCGGTGATCTCCCCGTCCTTGAAGGAGATGGAGACCTGCTCCTCGGCCCTGTCCACGAAAAGGACCCCGGTCTTCTGGCTGGAGGCCACCAGCTGGATGACGTCGGCCAGCCCGAACTCTTTTACGTCGCCTTCAAGCGCCATGTCTTTTATTTTACAGTTGGATTTTGGGACGCTGATGAACGCAGATAAAAGCGATGTTGACTTTCCTATGCCGGCCGCAGGGTCGCTTGTCCCCGCACGCAGTTAGAACCATGGGATCCGCGTCGTTCAGCGTCCCCTCATGTTTCGCCCTCATTCCTGCCGCAGCGCCGCCAGTCCCAGCCAGGACAGCAGGTATAGCAGGACCGCCAGCAGGGCCAGCGTCCCCCCGCCCAGCCCGAAAAGCTCCAGCGTCCGGCCGGGATGGAACCCCATGGCCCATGTCCTCCAGGTGGCGTAGACCAGGCCCCACATCAGGGCCCACATCCAGCCGGCGAACAGCTTCCCGGCCACCACCCAGGCCGAGCCCGGCACCACGGCGTTGGCCGCGGCGGCGTGGATCAGCCGGCGCTTCGTCTTCAGCGGGCGAAGGCTCCTGGCCACCTTCTCCTGGATGTCGGGCGACTGGGCGGCGAAAATCTTCTCGGCGCAGGCCGGGCAGTATTTCCGGTCCTCGCCGCCGCACTTGGCGCACACCGCCCCCCCGCAGGCGCCGCAGTTATCGTCCGGCTTGACCCCGCGGTACAGGATCAGCGCCAGCGCGAACAGCACCGCCAAAGCCAGGCCCCCCAGGGTCGGAAGCCAGGACCAGGGTCCGGCCAGCGCGGCCGACTCGGCCCGGTCGAACCCCTCGATGACGCTCCAGCCGCCCAGGACGTTCTCCCAGAGCACCCGGTTGGAGAGCAGGGCGTCCAAAACCACCCCGCCGCCGGCCCGGGTGGACCTGAGGGCGATCTGCTTGGGGTCCAAGTCGGACGCCTTCTCCAGCTCCCGCTTTCCCTCGGGAAAGCGAAGGGATCTCAGATGGACCTGGCCCAGGTTGTAATGGGCCACCGCCAGGCCCGGGTCGGCGGCCAGGGCTCCCTGGTAAAGCGCCTGGGCGCTGTCGAACCGCGCCTGGCGGAACTGGACGTTGCCCAGGTTGTTCATGGCCGGGGCGTTTCCGGGACGCGATTCCAGCAGCGCCAGGTATTGGCCGGCGGCCAGGTCCAGCTTTCCGGCCCTTCCCGCCAGCAATGCCATGCCGAAAAGCGGCTTGAGGTCGTCCGGCCTTTCCTCCTGCGCCCGGCGCAACTCGGAGACCAGCCTGGGGCTCCATGGCGAGTGGTTGGCGTCGTCCAACAGGCCAAGGTATCCCCGGCCCGCGGCCGCCATCGTCCGGCATCCCAGGCTGAGCCCGACCGACGCGGCCATTATGAACAGCACCGAGACCGCCAGCATGACCCTCTCCCTGGTCCGGGCGAAGGCGGCGGCCGCCGCCGCCAGAAGCCCCGCGGCCAGAGGCAGGCTGAAGCTCCCGCCGGCTATCAGCAGGGCCAGCAACAGGCAGCCGGCGTAGACCGTCCTTAGGCCAGCCGGCACCTGCCTGGGAAGGCGCTCGGCGACGATGTGCATCAGCCGGGGCGCGTGGCGGGCCGCCGATGAAAGAAGGAACAGCGTCCCCCAGGCCAGAAGCAGGAGCGAGGCCCACAGCGTTGCCTGGCCGGCCGCCTTGAGGCTGGAGCGGAAGTAATCCATGGCCAGGATGGCGTTCTGCACCGCCTGGCCGGCCCGAGATCCGCTCCCGGCCTTCCGGTGCCTCATCTCTCTGACGATGGCCCCCAGGCTGGCCGGGTTGGCCTCCAGGGCCAGCCCGGCGAAAAGATGGGCCAGCGGCCCATCCCCCGAGCCCCGCAGCGCCGCCGCCTCACTGCCCAGCACCCGGCCGAAGGCCGGCAGATGTATGTCCAGTACCCTGGCCCGAACGACGCAGGATTCGGCCGAGACCGCGGCCTCCGCCGCCGAGTCGGCCGCCAGCTGTCCCATGGTCCGCGCGAGCCACTGCTCCCAGTCCAGAAGCCGGGCAAATGTCCGGGCCTCGTTTTGGGTCCGGTATCCGGTGGACACAATGCCCGAGGCGAAGTCCGAAGGCGGGACGACCGTCTCCTGCCCGAAACAGGGCGTCAGCCAGAGGACGGCCAGAACGATGGCTCCAGAAAGCTTCATGACAATATGATAGTGTAATCCCCGGCAAAAATCAAGACAAATGTTCGGGAATGTTTGACAAACCGGCCCGGCCGCTGGTATCATTACGGCATGGATCTTTTGGTCGCCACCAGGAACGC
>DHHE01000080.1:0-2672 GCA_002403115.1 bacterium UBP2_UBA4780
TTCGACACGGTGCTGATGCAGACCTGGCGGATGCGCGAGCCCATCATGTGGCTGTGCGAGAAGCTGACCGGCAACCGCAAGACCTACGGCATGAACCTGATCGGCGGGGTGCGGCGCGACATCACCAAGGCCATGGTGCCCGAGGTCAGGAAAAAGATAGACGCCATGGACAAGGAGTGGCAGGCGGTGCTGGACGCGGTCAAGGACGACACCACACTGAAGATGCGGCTGGAGAAGGTGGGGATACTGGACAAGCAGGGCTGCCACGAGTGGGCGGCGGTGGGGCCGGTGGCCCGGGCGGCCGGCCTGCCCATGGACGCCCGCAAGGACCACCCCTACTGCGCCTACGACCAGGTGGACTTCAAGGTCTGCACCGCCGACAGCAACGACGTCTGGGGTCGGACGGTGGTGCGCATCCTGGAGGTGGTGGAGGCGTTCAAGATCATACGCCAGTGCCTGGACGCCCTGATGGAGCTGCCCGAGGGCGACATCATCACCGAGATACGGGAGGAGATACCGGCCGGGCGGATCGCCATCTCGGCGGTGGAGGCCCCGCGGGGCGAGGACGTCCACTTCCTGCTTACCGGGGGCGACAACCGGCCGCTGCGCTGGCGGGTGCGCTGCCCCACCTACCCCAACCTGCCCACCGTCCAGGAGATGGTCAAGGGGGAGACGGTGGCCGACGTCCCCATCATCCTGGGCTCGATAGACCCCTGCTTCTCCTGCACCGAGCGGATGGAGGTCTGCGACCTGTCCACCGGGGGCGTTAGGGTATACACGCAGGACGAGCTGGCCAACTGGACTAATAACCGTTAGGGACGTTCTCTTTTGTTCGATAGGTTGGATAAGTTTGATCGATTTTCTGTAGATTGAGATGACGGTCAAAGAATCGGAGAGTGAACACCTGGATTTTTCAACACAAGCCTTCGGGCCTTCAGCCATGATTTGCAACCTTATTGACTACCTTAAGAAAACCCCCATCAAGGGGATGAAACACAAGTAACGGGCAAGTGCCCAACCAATCAAACATATCAAACAGGCATAAATGGTAAACACTGTGTTGAAGATAACGGCAGCCCTTGTCCTTCTGCTGTTGGTGTCTCCGTTATTGGAAGGAGTGCTGCGCAAACTGAAGGCCCTGGTGCACTCGCGCATCGGGCCGCCCCTCTTGCAGCCCTACTGGGACATCCTGAAGCTGCTGGGCAAGGACGACCTGCGCTCGCCCCACTCCTTCCTGGGGCCGCTGCCGGCCCTGGCCTCGCTGGCGGCCACCCTGGCGGCGGGCCTCTTGATACCGCTGTGGGGCGCGGCGCCGTTCGCCGGCGGCGACATAATTTTGTTCATCTACCTGATGGGCCTGGCATCGGCCTGCGTCATGCTCTCGGGCATGGACTCGGGTTCTCCCTACGCCTTCGTGGGCTCGGCCCGGGAGATGATGACCGCCTTCGTGGTGGAGCCGGTGCTGTTCGTGGCCCTGGTAACACTGGCCCTCAAGACCCACAGCTTCCGCTTCGCCGAGATGGCCCTCCAGCAGCAGATTGCCGGGCCCTCGCTATCGCTGATCATCGCCGGGGCCGCGGTATTCCTGGCCATCCAGGCCCAGCTGGGCAAGCTGCCGTTCGACATCCCCGAGGCCGAGGGGGAGCTGATGGGCGGGCCGTTCATCGAGACATCGGGCCCGACCTACGCCATGTTCCGCTGGGGCTTCCTGGCCCGGCAGGTGATCTTCACCCTGATGCTGGTCCAGCTGTTCTTCCCCTGGCCGGCCGGGCTGGCGGCGCTGCCGACGTTCCTCATCCAGACCGCCAAGATACTGGTGATCATCGTCCTGGTGGGGGTGGTGGACGCGGTCAACCCCAGGCTGCGGATAGACCAGTCGATAGTATACTATTTTGGCGTGATATTGACGGCGCTGGTGGGGCTGGTGTTCGCCATCGTCGGGGCCTAGGGGGCCGTTGACGCGTTCCTTGTTTCGTGTTGCGGGTTGAGGGGGTTGAGTTATGGCGACGTTCAGCAGTTTTCAGGACATAAAAGCCTGGCAGAAGGCCCGTGAATTGGTCAATGAGATTTATGCCGTCAGCAAGAAACCCGCGTTCTTCAGGGACATCGGGCTAAGGGAACAAATCAGACGCGCCTCGGTATCCGTTATGTCCAATATCGCAGAGGGATTCGAAAGGGACGGCAAAAAGGAGTTCATCCAGTTCCTGTCCATAGCCAAAGGCTCCTGCGGAGAGACAAGGAGCCTCCTGTTCGCGGCGTTAGACCAGCAGTACATAGATGAAAACACCTTCAATAATCTATGCGGCCTGGCGGAAGACATCGGGAAACTTATCGGGGGACTGATGAATTACCTCAAAGGATCGGCACTGGCCGGCACAAAGTACAAGGAAACTGCGAACCCGAAACGCGGAACACGGAACCCACATGTCTGACAAAACGGACAAGGCCAATCAGCTCAAAGTGACCCCGAGGAGCGAGGACTACTCGCGCTGGTACACCGACGTCATCCAGCGGGCCGAGCTGGCCGACTACGCCCCGGTGCGCGGCTGCATGGTCATCCGGCCCTACGGCTACGCCATCTGGGAGAACATCCAGGCCGGGCTGGACAAAATGTTCAAGGAGACCGGGCACAAGAACGCCTATTTCCCCATGCTCATCCCGGAGAGCTTCCT
>DHHE01000080.1:2735-3184 GCA_002403115.1 bacterium UBP2_UBA4780
CACATGTTCGCCCAGTGGGCCAAGTCCTACCGCGACCTGCCCATCCTCATCAACCAGTGGTGCAACGTGGTGCGCTGGGAGCTCAGGACAAAGCTCTTTTTACGCACGTTGGAATTCCTCTGGCAGGAGGGGCACACCGCCCACGCCACGGCCGAGGAGGCCGAGGAGGAGACGGTGAGGATGCTGAACGTCTACAAGACCTTCGCCGAGGAGACGGCCGCCATCCCGGTGATAACCGGGCGCAAGAGCGACTCCGAGAAGTTCGCCGGTGCGGTGCGCAGCTATTCCATCGAGGCCATGATGGGCGACCGGCGGGCCCTGCAGTCGGCCACCAGCCACAACCTGGGACAGAACTTCGCCAAGGCCTTCGGCATCCAGTTCCTGGACCGGGAGAACAAGCTGCAGCACGCCTGGCAGACCAGCTGGGGCATGTCCACCCGGTTCGTGGG
>DHHE01000080.1:3371-9260 GCA_002403115.1 bacterium UBP2_UBA4780
CAGGTGGTGCTGGCGCGGCGGGACAACCGGGAGAAGGCGTTCGTGCCGGTGGAGCATCTCTCGGCGGAGCTCGAGATGACATTGGATAAGGTGCAGAAGGCGCTCTTCCAGAAGGCCAGGGATTTTCTGGAGGCCAACACCTTCGAACTGGACGATTATTCGAAGTTCAAGGAGATGATGCAGGGCGAGGGCTCGCCGGGGTTCGTCCGGGCCTGGTGGTGCGACGGACGGGAGTGCGAGGCCAAGATCAAGGAGGAGACCAAGGCCACCTCGCGCTGCATCCCCTTCGACCAGCCGGGCGGCGCGGGCAAGTGCTTCCACTGCGGGGCCGAAGCGACGGTGAAGGCGATATTCGCCAAAGCCTACTAAACGTTTAACGTTGAAAGTTCGGTGTTCAAAGTTATGGCGACTTTTAAGAGATTTGAGGATATTGAAGCCTGGAAGAAAGCAAGAGTTCTGACCAAAACGATATATTCGTTGACGGCTACGGGTAAATTTTACAGGGACATTGGGTTAAGAGAGCAAATAAGGCGGGCCTCAGTTTCAGTCATGTCAAATATTGCGGAAGGTTTCAACCGGCGAGGGAGAAAAGAATTCATCCAGTTTCTATCCATCGCCAAAGGTTCCGTTGGAGAGGTGCAAAGTCAGTTGTATGTGGCGCTCGATATGGAATATATAACCGAGGAGGCGTTTACACATGCCTACAAGCATGCGGAGGAAATCAACGCCATGCTTTACGGATTGATCGTGTACTTGAGCAAAGGCATTCATAACGATAAAAAGTACTCTCAGGCCAAGACAGCCACAACTCCGAACATAAAACACTGAACTTTACGATATGTTCCTATCAAAACTCAAGGAAGCGATCATCTGCTTCAGGAACCTGCGGGTGACCTTCCCCTACCCGCTGAAGCGCAACACCGAGGCCCTGCCGGCCGAGGGGTTCCGGGGCAAGCTGACCATCGACGTCAAGAAGTGCATCGGCTGCGCCGGCTGCGCCAACGTCTGCCCCTCGCGGCTGATAGTGGTCACCGACAACAAGGCCACGAGGCGGCTGGACTTCTACCTGGAGCGCTGCACCTACTGCGGCCGGTGCGAGGAGGTCTGCCCGGAGAAGGCCATCACCATGACCCAGGCCTTCGAGACGGCCACCGACCAGGTGCACGACGACCTGCACGTCTCGGCCGAGGTCTACATGGGCACCTGCCAGCGCTGCGGGCGGTGCTTCGAGACCAAGACGATACTCGACAAGATGATGACCGTGGGGTTTAGGGCCCCGGCGGCGGAATAGCTTTTTTAGCGCGGCGTCATTCCCGTGTAAACGGGAATCCATAATAAATGAATAAGACACCTGGATTCCCGCCTGCGCGGGAATGACAGGGAAAATCAGAAGAATGGTGCTATGGGCGACCTGATAACCACCCTGATGGCCTGCCACTTCATCGCCTCCATCTGCGCGGCCGAGATCAGAAACCTCAAAACGGCCACCGGCTTCCTGCTGCTGCAGTCGCTGCTGCTGGCCGGGATCATCGTGGCCTTCGCCGAGCAGAGCCAGAACTACTCGCTCTACTGGTGGGTGGCCATGACCGTGGCCTCCAAGGTGATCATCATCCCCTGGCTGCTTTTCTGGCACATCAGAAAAACCAGCAACACGGAGATCAAGCCGCTGGTCAGCTTCGTGGTCTCGGCCATCGTCCTGGCCATCTTCCTGATCGCCTTCTACCAGACCATGCACACCTACATCGGGTTCGTGGCCCCCTCGCCGCATGCGGCGGTGGAGCCCACCCGCTCCTCGCTGACCCTGGCCTTCACCATCTTCGTGCTGGGGCTGTACGTGCTGGTGGTCCACCGTGACGCGGTCAAGATAATCATCGGCCTGCACCTGATCGAGAACGGCGTCCACCTGGCGCTGGTGAGCCTGGTGCCCCAGCTGCCGGTGACCACGGTGCTGGGGGTCGTCTCCAACGTGGTCTTCGCGGCCCTGATGCTGCTGTGGCTGACGGAGAACATCTACAAGGCCTTCGGCGACGCCGACACCCTGAAGCTGTCGAGCCTGAAAAGGTAGTTGACTGCCCGCGAAATCCACGAAAAACTCGAAAAACGGAGAACCGATATGTCAAAAATCGAGGAATTAAAGAAGATCAGCATCTTCGCCGGGTTCAGCGACGGGGAGATGGGCAAGCTGGCCCCGCTTTTCGGAGAGAGGAAGTTCCAGGCCGGGGAGGTGATGATACCGGAGCAGGCCGAGAACCGGGAGGTGATGATCCTGGTGGACGGACAGGTGGCGGTGGAGGTGGCCACCAGCCTGGGCCAGAGCTCGGAAAAGCTGGTGCTGACCATGGAGCTGACCCCGGGCCGGATCATCGAGTGGTCCTGCGCCATCGACACCGTCAAGAGCGGGGGCACGGCCTCGGCCCGGGCGGTCAAGGAGACCACGGTGCTGGTGGCCGACGGCCAGGCGGTGTTCAAGGCCTGCCGGGAGGATCCGGGGATGGGCGTCAAGTTCATCCACCAGATCCTGCTGGTGGTCGCCTCGCGGCTCAAGGACACCCGGCTCCAGCTGGTGAGCATGGCGGCCCAGTGCAACTCGTAGCGTATTAACGTAGTAACGTTCAACGTAATACGTTACTACGCTCCAGGGAAGGGTTAAGTATATTGAGGGATCACGTCAGATAAATGTCGACATCAGATAGAGAGACGAGCCAATGGTCGTGACCATCAACCCCACCGCGGTCTCGGTGCTGCCACTGCTGGTGTTCCTGGTGCCGCTGGCCTTCAGCGGGCTGATATTCCTGCTGGGGCGATACGGCCGCCCCTTCCGGGACGGCCTGGCCCTGCTGGGGATAGCGGCCACCCTGGGCATCTCGATCGTGATGGCCGGCCGCATCCTGGGGGGCGAGGTGCTCACCTGGTGGAACAACAACCTTTACGTGGACGGCCTGGCCGCCCTGATGGAGCTGGCCGCCAGCGTCATGGGGGTGATCGTGGTGGTCTACTCCATGTGGTACTTCGGGGAGAAGACCAAGGAGGAGGAGGCCCACCCCTTCACCAGCATGACCAGCTACTACGGCCAGATCCTGCTGTTTTTGGGGCTGATGAACTGGACCTGCGCTACCAACAACATCATCATGCTCTACGTCTCGCTGGAGTTCACCACCCTGGCCACCGTCTTCTTGGTGACCTTCCACTGGAACAAGCAGGCCATGGAGGCCGGCTACAAGTACCTGCTGCTGGTGACGGTCGGCGTCATCTTCGCCCTGCTGGGCTCGGTGCTGCTCTACGCCGCGGCCACGCCCTACCTGCCGGTCTCCCGGGTGCTGCTGCTGACCGAGCTGGGCACGGTGGCCACCAAGATCCCCACCAACATCGTGCTGCTGGCGGCCGCCTTCCTGGTGGTCGGTTTCGGCACCAAGGCCGGGCTGGTGCCGTTCCACGCCTGGCTGCCCGACGCCCACGCCGAGGCCCCGGCCCCGGTGAGCGCCATGCTCTCCGGCATCGTCATCAAGGTCGGGGCCTACGCCCTGGCCCGGACCATCTCGGTGTTCGCCCCGCACTACGAGACCATCCCGCTGTTCATCGCCATCCTCTGCTCCATCTCCATGCTGGTGGGCATGGGCATGGCCATGGTCCAGGACGACCTCAAGCGGATGCTGGCCTACTCCTCGGTGGCCCAGATCGCCTACGTGGTGGAGGGCCTGGGACTGGGAAGCTACCTGGGGATCTACGGGGGGCTGTTTCACCTGCTGAACCACACCGTGGTCAAGGGCCTGCTGTTCCTATCGGTGGGGGCCATCATCTACTCGGCCGGCAAACGGAGCGTCAACGAGCTTTCCAGGATGAGGCTGAAGATGCCGATCACGGCCTTCGCCTTCTTCACCGGGATATTCGCCCTGTCCGGCATGCCGCCCTTCAACGGCTTCGCCTCCAAGTTCACCCTGTTCCTGGCGGTGGGCCAGGCAAATCTTTTGTGGGCGGCCATCATCGGCATCATCACCTCGCTGTTCACCCTGGTCTGCTTCTTCCGGGCGGGCTACCGGATATTCTGGTCGGAGAAGGACGTCTCCACCGGCGTTCCGGGAAAAACTTCGGCGGACAAGCACGCCGCCGGCGCCGAAGCAGCCGCTGCCGCCGAGGTCCCGGCCGGGATGTGGATCGGCATGGTCTTCCTGGCGCTGACGGCCATCGCTTTGGGGGTGTTCCCCGGCATCGTCCACCCGCTGCTGGACAACGCCACCAAGTGCATCCTGAGGATACTGATAGGCGGATGAACCCTGACGTAAAAGACATAGAACGAAGTAAACGATAAATAGGGACTTAGGATCGATGAAGCTCACAGCAACAGCCGCCGTATCAATTCTGACGTCCATCCTCGTGGCCGGCTGCGGCCCCGGCGGGGAGAAGATCAAGATAGGGGTGGCCGGGCCGCTGACCGGGGAGCAGGGCAAGGCCGGACAGGACATCCTCCACGGGGTGCAGCTGGCAGTTTCCGAGTGCAACGCCAAGGGCGGGGTGCTGGGGCGGCGGGTGGTGATCGTGGCCGGGGACGACCGGGCCTCGGACAAGGAGGCGGCCTCGATAGCCGCCACCCTGTGCAACCAGGGGGTGGTGGGGGTCATCGGCCACTACAACAGCCACTGCTCCATCGCCGCCAGCCAGATATACCACCAGCGGGGCGTGCCCCAGATCTCGCCGGCCTCCACCAATCCCAGGCTCACCGAGCAGGGCTATGCCAACGTCTTCCGCACCTGCGGCCGGGACGACCAGCAGGGCGCGGTGGCGGCGGCTTTCGCCCTTGACGTCCTGGGCGCCAAGAAGGTGGCCGTCTTCCACGACGGCACCACCTACGGCCAGGGACTGGCCGGGGAGTTCAAGAAGTCGCTGCCGGCCTCGGTTCCGGAAAAGGGCAAGGAGCCCCTGGTGTCGGTGGTCAGCGAGCAGCAGATCCCGCTGATGAAGGAGGGAACGGTGCCAAACTACGGGCCGCATCTGGACCCGCTGCTGAGCCTCCAGCCCGATCTCATCTACTTCGGCGGCAACTACCCCGAGGCGGCGGTGCTGGTGAGGCAGATCAAGGAGCGAAGGATCGAGTCCAGGTTCCTGGGCGGGGACGCCATCGCCAATTCGGTTTTCCTCAAGGTCGGGGGCATCGCCACCGAGGGCATCCACTTCACCTTCGGTCCGGCGGTGGAGGAGATGCCCCAGGCCGGGCACTTCTACGGAAGCTTCAAGGCCCGCTACGGGGAACTGGGTCCGTTCTCCATCTACGCCTATGACGCGGCCAACGCGCTGCTGGAGGCCGTCCGCCGGGCCGGCACCGTGGCCGGGGACTCGCTGGTCAAGATGCTCCACTCGGAAAAATTCTCCGGGGCCCTGGGCGAGATCAAGTTCGACGCCAAGGGGGACATCATGGCGGCGCCCTACGTGGTGTGGACGGTAAAGGGAGGGGAGTTCGTGCCGCTTAGACCATAGCACTTACAGTTGCGATACCATGGCCATACAATTGTAACGGGGTAATGGGTGAAGACTTCGACCAAACGGATATTTTCCAGCTGGCCCTGGAATTGACCGATAGGGTATACGACATTACAGCTTCTTTCCCCAAGGAAGAATTATACAATCTGGTTTCGCAGTGCCGACGCTCCGTTGTTTCCATATGCGGCAACATAGCCGAGGGCCATGGAAGGTATACCTTCAAGGAGAGGATCCAATTCAGCACATATGCCAGAGGTTCGTTGTTTGAAACCAAGAGTTACATGATCATAAGCAAAAGACGGGGATATATTTCGGAGGACAGGTTAACTGAATATCTGTCAAAACACCGAAATCTCTCCGTAAAGCTTAATAATAACATGCGGTCCCCGAGGAAAAACGTTCCATAAGCCATACAAA
>DHHE01000171.1:0-8858 GCA_002403115.1 bacterium UBP2_UBA4780
ACGGATTATAAACGGTAAAATAGAATGAACCTTGGTGTCTTAGAGCCTTTGTGAGAGAAGATAATGACCCCCTACGAGATAATCTACAAGAAGCGCAACGGCGAAGCCCTCGACCCCGAGGAGATCGGCTGGTTCGTGGCCGGGTACACCGCCGGACGGATCCCCGACTACCAGGCGGCGGCCCTGCTGATGGCGGTGTTCCTCAAGGGCATGGACTTCGCGGAGACCACGGCCCTGGCCCTGGCCATGATGAACTCGGGCCGAGTCTTCGACCTTTCCGAAATACCCGGGACCAAGGTCGACAAGCACTCCACCGGCGGCGTCGGCGACAAGGTCTCCATCATCCTGGCCCCCATCGTGGCCGCGGCCGGGGTGCCGGTGCCAATGGTCTCGGGCCGTGGCCTGGGGCACACCGGAGGCACCCTGGACAAGCTGGAGTCCATCCCCGGGTTCCGCACCGGCCTGTCCTTCGAAGAGTTCCGCCGCATCCTGGCCCGAACCGGTCTGGCCATGATGGGCCAGACCGCGGACATGGCCCCGGCCGACAAGAAGCTCTACGCCCTGCGCGACGTCACGGCCACGGTGGACTGCATCCCGCTGATCGCGGCCAGCATCATGTCCAAGAAGCTGGCCGAGGGAACCGACGGCCTGGTGCTGGACGTCAAGACCGGGTCCGGGGCCTTCATGCGGACGCTCGACGACTCCAGGAAGCTGGCCGAGACCATGGCGGCCATCGGCAAGGGCCTGGGAAAAAGGATGCGGGCGGTGATAACCGACATGAGCCAGCCCCTGGGGCGGGCGGTGGGCAACGCCTTGGAGATCGAGGAATGCGTGGAGTGCCTCAGGGGCGGCGGGCCAGACGATCTGATGGCGGTCACCTACCGGCTGGGGGCCGAAATGCTGGTGATGGGCGAGAGGGCCAATGATCTGGAGTCCGGCGAAAGGATACTCAGGCAAATAGTCTCATCGGGCCAAGGCTTGGAAAAATTCCGGGAGATGGTCTCGGCCCAGGGAGGAGACCCGAAAGTGGCCGACGACCCTAAAAAGATCATGGCCCAGGCAAAGTTCGCCATCAACCTGAAGGCCGGGAAGGGCGGATACGTCAACTACATGGACACCAGGGAGATAGGGATGGCCGGGGTGGGGCTGGGCTGCGGCCGGCTTGGGATGGAGGACAGGGTGGACCCGGCGGTGGGGTTTGTTTTCAATTGCCGCATAGGCGACAAGGTCGAGGCTAGGCAGGAGCTGGTGACCGTGCTGGCCAACGACCAAGGGCTGGGGGAGCATACCGGCCAGAGGCTGGCCGAAGCAATCGTTATCGGCCGGGAAAAACCGGCAATACCGGAGCTGATTTTGGAGGCCATCTAAAAGCTTGCAAAAGGCCCCGGGAATTGGTATAATTCCAACAATCGAATAAGAAAGCAGAAGCCATCCGCCCCCTTCGGGGAAAGCTTCTCACCCGGCGGCCCTTGTCGGTGACACCGGCAAGCCACTGCCAGCCGAGGTCCCAAGGAGAGAAAGGCGGGTGGCCGGTCATATCCGGTCGCCGGCCTTTTTCTATGCTTGCCGAGGAAGCAAACGTTTCTCACTTAACCATTGCATGCGGTCATCGAGTAGTTCGACTGGGCTCACTATAAATTGGCCGGCGTCTCGATGCCTCGACCCGGCTCGGCACAAGTACACCCGCTGATGGTCTAGTAGCCGAAGGTTGCCCCTAGGCAGACTCGGGAACAATCGAGATGACCGCATGCAATCCAATCCCGCACGGCGGCGTCCTTCAACCGCCGGTACGCGGCCAAGCGAAAACAGTAAAGGGAGGAAGGCCTACTTTGAGGGAACACCGTATCAACGACAGGATCAGGGTGCCCGAGGTCCGGGTCATAGGCTCGGACGGCAGCCAGCTGGGCATCCTGGAGATCAAGCAGGCGCTGCGCACGGCCGAGGACCAGGGGCTGGACCTGGTGGAGATCGCCCCAGAGGCCCAGCCGCCGGTCTGCAAGATAATCGATTACGGGAAGTTCATCTACGCCCAGGAGAAGAAGCTGAGGGAGTCCCGCAAGAAGCAGCATCAGACCAGGGTCAAGGAGATGCGTTTCGGGCCGCAGATGGCCGAGCACGACTACCAGTTCAAGCTCAACCTGGTAAAGGATTTCCTGACCAACCGGGACAAGGTGAAGATCTCCATGCGATTCCGGGGGCGCCAAATGAACCACATCGACCTCGGGCGGAAGCTCATGGAACGGTTCGTCCAGGACGTGACCCCGTTGGCCACGGTCGAGTCGCAACCCCGGATGGAAGGGCGGGTCATGCACATGCTGATCTCCCCGAAGTAGGCCGAATCCATCGCCTTCCGCCGGCAGAGGAACCGGTTTCATCCGGCCGGAAAATCAGCGAAGACGCGGCATGTCTTCCCCGGGGAGGGCCGCCTTTGCGTCTTGGTGTCTTTCGCGTGAAAAATAAATTCTAGGAGGGAACATGCCCAAGGTAAAGACCAGCAAGTCGGCGTCCAAGAGGATGCGGACGACCGGGACCGGGAAGGTCAGGCGGAACCGGGCCGGCAAGAGCCACCTGCTCTCTTGCAAGACCCGCAAGAGGAAGCGCCTGCTGCGCCAGGGAACGGTGGTGGACGGCGCCAACCTGAAGCGGATCAGGCATCTGCTTCCCAACGGATAGGATCGATACACCATAGGAAAGGAACGATAGAGGTATGTCCAGAGTCACAAGCGCAGTGGCCACCAGGCAGCGCAAGAAGAAGATCTTCAGCAAGGCCAAGGGTTTCTGGGGGGGGCGCAGCAAGCTCTACCGCATCGCCAAGGAAGCGGTGATGAGGGCCGGCCAGTTCGCCTACCGCGACCGCCGGGCCAAGAAGCGGGACTTCCGCCGGCTGTGGATCGTCAGGATCAACGCGGCCTGCCGCCTGAACGGCATCAGCTACAACGGCTTCATCAACGGGATGAAGCGCAACTCCATCGTCATCGACCGCAAGATGCTGGCCGAACTGGCGGCCCGGGACCCCGAGGTGTTCGCCAAGGTGGTGGAGGCGGCCAAGCAATAATCTGCCGGGCATGGGGCCTGTCGTGCAGGTTCGACATGTTCGAGAGGTTTGATGGAAGGTAAGCTGGCTGCAATAGCCGACGCGGCCAAAGGCGCCATAGCCGCCTGCGGAAGCCTCGAGGCCCTGGAGGAGATCCGGGTCCGCTACCTGGGGCGCAAGGGCGAGCTGACCGAGCTGCTGAAGTCCGTTTCCTCGCTGCCTCCGGAGAAGCGGGCGGCCTTCGGGGCCGCGGCCAACCGGGCCAAGCAGGAGGTGTCGGCGCTGCTGGAGTCCCGCAAGGCCGGGCTGTCGGCCGAGTCGGACGCCAGGCGGAGGAAGGCCGACGCCCTGGACGTCACCCTGCCCGGGCGGAGGGCCTGGGTCGGGCGCCGCCATCCGCTCTCCCAGCTGATGGACGAGGTGATAGAGATCTTCCACGGCCTGGGGTTCTCGGTGGCCGAGGGCCCGGACTGCGAGACCGAGTGGAACAACTTCGAGGCCCTGAACACGCCGCGGGACCACCCTTCATGGAACCTGCAGGATACCTTTTATCTGGAAAAGCCCCCCAACCTCCTGATGCGGACCCACACCTCGCCGGTGCAGATCCGGGTGATGGAGTCGCAAAAACCGCCGGTGCGCATCATCGCCCCGGGGCGCTGCTACCGCCGGGACGCCATCGACGCCTCGCACATGCCGGTGTTCTACCAGTGCGAGGGGCTGTACGTGGACCGGGACGCCTCCCTGGCCGACCTCAAGGCCACCCTGACCTACTTCGCCCGGCAGCTTTTGGGCGAAGATGTCAAGATACGCTTCCGCCCCCACTTCTTCCCGTTCACCGAGCCCAGCGTCGAGTACGACTTCTCCTGCGTCTTCTGCCAGGGCAAGGGCTGCCGGGTGTGCAAGCAGTCGGGCTGGCTGGAGATCTCCGGGGCGGGGATGGTGGACCCCAACGTCTTTAATAAAGTAGGCTACGATCCGGAGGTCTACTCGGGCTACGCCTGGGGCATGGGGCTGGAGCGGGTGGCCATGCTGCGTTACGGGATAGACGACATCAGGCTGTTCTACCAGGGAGACCTGAGGTTCCTGGAGCAGTTCTGAAGCCTAACCTGGATAAACCGGAACGCGGATTACGCTGATTTTTACGGATTTTCGCAGATTATATCAAATGTTTAGTAACTAGGTTTTTAAACGTATTTGTCACTATAGAATATATTTATATTATTATAGTAGTGCTGACATTTATCATTCCTCGATGAAGATCTCCTACAAGTGGCTCCGTGAGCTGATACCATTCGACATGGACGTAAGCCAACTGGCCGACAGGCTGACCTACGCCGGGGTGGAGGTGGAGGCGGTGGAGGAGCTTGACGGCCCCTCGACTCCCTCGACAGAGCTCGGGACGGGTCCGCTCGGGGACCGCCCCTCGACTCCGCTCGGGGCAAGCGACTGGCGGCTGGAGCTGGAGGTGACGCCCAACCGGCCCGACTGTCTCTCCTTGCTGGGTATCGCCCGGGAGATCAGGGCCCTGTGCGGCGGGGAGATCGTACAGCCGGACTGCTTGGTATCCGAGGCCGGGGCCGACGCCAACTCGCTGGCCAAGATAATCGTGGAGGACAAGGAGGGCTGCCCCAGGTACGTGGCCAGGGTGATTACAGGCGTGAAGGTGGCCGAGTCGCCCGAGTGGCTCAGGGACAAGATAGAGAGCGTGGGGCTGCGGCCCATCAACAACGTGGCCGACGTCACCAACCTGGTACTCTACGAGCTGGGACATCCCCTGCATGCCTTCGACCTCGACCGGCTGGCGGACAGGACCATCGTGGTGCGCCGGGCCAAGGCCGGCGAACCGTTGACGACGCTCGATGGTGTCGAGCGGAAGCTTTCGCCGGAGCATCTGGTGATCGCAGACGCCAAAAGGCCGGTGGCCCTGGCCGGGATCATGGGCGGGGCCGACAGCGAGATATCCGGTTCCACCAGGAACGTGCTTCTGGAGAGCGCCTACTTCGACCCCAGGCTCATCCGCCGGGGCGGCCGGGCGCTGGGGCTCAAGTCCGACGCCTCATACCGCTTCGAGCGCGGGGCCGATCCGCTGGCGTTGGAGAGGACCGCGGACCGGGCGGCCAGGCTGATCGCCGAGGTCGCCGGGGGCCAGGTGGCGAAGGGAAGGATCGACGTTTCCGCCAGGAAGTTCCCGGAGTCATGGCAGGTCGAGCTCAGGCCGGAGAGGGCCGAGAAATTGCTGGGCATTAGGATCCCGGTGGAAAGGATGCTGGAGATCCTTCGCGCGCTGGAGATCGGGGCGATCAGGACCGGGGACAAGATAACCGCCACCGTCCCCAGCTTCCGGCGCGACCTGGAGCGCGAGGTCGACCTGATCGAGGAGATCGCCAGGGTCCACGGTTACGACAAGCTGCCGGACGACCACGCTCCGGTGTGGTCAGTCCCGGCCAGGACCCGGCCCAAGGACCAAAACCTGAGGGCCGTGTCCCAGGCCATGGCCGGGCTGGGTTTCTCCGAGCATTACGGCCTGCCGATGTCGGACCCGGAGCGCTTGCAAAACCTGTTCCCGAAGTCCGAGCCGGTGAGGCTGGCCAACCCCATGTCCTCGGAGCTGTCGGTGCTCCGCCCCAGCCTGCTGCCCGGCCTGCTGGAGGCGCTGGCCTTCAACCGGAACAACGGGACGGCCGACGTCAGGCTTTTCGAGGCAGGGTTGGTCTATCTCGGCAAAGGCGAGCAGCCGCCCGAGGAAAAGCCGATGCTGGGGGCGGTGGCCATCGGCAACTCCTCTCCCGTTAGCTGGGATCGAAACCCGAGGGTTTACGATTTCTTCGACCTCAAGGGAGATCTGGAATCCCTGATGGCGGCCCTGGGGCTGGAGGCGGAGACATCCAAGGCGGACGGGGGGGCGCCCTCCTGGCCCTATCGGGGCCGGGCGGCGGCAGTTGTGCTCGGCCGGCGGACCATCGGTTACGCCGGGGAACTGGATCCCGGGGCGGCGGCGGCCCTGGGCATCGAGGGCCGGGCCTGCTGTCTCGAGGTCGGCCTGGCGCCGGTGCTGGAGGCCATGGAGGCCGGACGGGGGCGTTACGCCGGGATCCCCAGGCACCAGGCCGTCAGGCGCGACCTGGCGGTGTCGGTGGCCGAGGGGACCGACTACGGCGCCGTCAAGTCGGCCATAATGGAGGCCGGCCGGCCGGAGCTGGAGAGCGCCGAGCTGTTCGACCTCTACCGCGGGGAGCAGGCCGGGCCGGGGCGGAAGAGCCTGGCCATAGCGCTGCGCTACCGCCCGGCCGACCGGCCGGCCGCCGACCTGCAGGCCGCGCAGGCCCAGCAGCGGATCGTCGTGATTTTGGGAAAGCGCTTCGGGGCGGAGATCAGATAACCAATCACTTCACATATTGAGCGGATGCACCCATGACCAGCGACCCACTAGCCATACTGGAGGAGAAGGTCAACAAGGCGTTGACCGTCATCGGCACCCTGAAGACGGAAAGGGACCAGCTTCAGAAGGAGATACAGCAGCTTAAGCGGGAGAACCGCAAGCTCCAGGACCAGCTGGCGGAACAGGCCAAGTCGTCCCAGCAGGACCGGACGCTGGCCGAGGAGAACCAGCGCTTAAGCCAGGCCCAGGACGAGGCCAAACGCCGCCTGGCGGACATCGTGGCCAAACTGGAGAAATACCAGGATTAACGGCCCGGCACTGCGGGGCAGCATTGTTCAGGAAGCGATAGAACTATGACACAGGCCAAAACGGGAATCAAGGTCGAGATCTTCGGCGCGGAATACCGCATCAAGGGCGAGGCCAACGCCGAGTATATCCGGAGGGTGGCCGGCTACGTGGACGGCAAGATGCAGCAGCTGGCCCAGGCCTCGGCGACCGGATCGGTGTCCAAGCTGGCGATCCTGACCGCCATCAACATCGCCGACGAGCTATTCCGGGAGCGGGAGGACAGGGAGAAGGCGCTGGCCGCCCTGGCCGAACGGCTCAAGCTGGTCGACGATTAGATCCCCCTTGCAAACCGGCCGGTTTCATAGTATATTTGACTTGAGCAAGCATTCCCTGCAGTGCTCGAAGCAAGCGGATAGTTTTTGAGCCAACACCTGTTCTTAAGGGCCTAAACCTTCGGGCGTGGTGTGCACGCCCCGCATGGCGCGGGGAAGCCTAAAGCGTTCGAGGCGGCACCATCTTTCGAATAGGTTCAAAACGTTCGCCTGCCCGACACAGGCGGGGAATTTTACATATAAGAATCGGAAGGGAAAGGAAATGAGCATCGTAATCTGGATCGTGATATCGGTATTGGGGACGGCCCTGGGGTTCTTTCTGGGATACCTGCTGCACCAGAAGCTGGGAGAGGCCAGGCTGGCCGGGGCCGAGAAGCTGGCCGAGAAGATCGTGGCCGAGGCCCAGCGGGAGTCGGCCACCTACAAGAAGGCGGCCCAGGTCCAGGCCAAGGAGGAGTGGTACCGGCTGAAGGCCAACTTCGAGAAGGAGACCCAGGCCAAGAAGGGGGAGCTCAAGGAGCTGGAGGGCCGGCTGGTCGAGCGGGAGAAGCAGATCGACCACAAGGTGGACATCGTCAACCGCAAGGAGCGGGAGGTGGAGACCAGGGAGCGCGAGATCGTGGCCAAGGAGCGGGTGCTGCGGGCCAAGGACGAGCGGCTGACCACGCTGATCGACGAGCAGAACACCAAGCTGGAGCAGATCGCCGGTCTGACCCAGGAGGAGGCCAAGAAGGTGCTGATGCAGAACCTGGAGGTCCAGGCCAGGCACGAGGCGGCCCAGCTCATCAAGAACATCCGCGACGAGGCCAAGGAGAACGCGGAGCGCGAGGCCAAGCAGATAATCGTCCAGGCCATCCAGCGCTACGCCGGGGAGCACACGGCCGAGACCACCGTCAGCGTGGTACCGCTGGCCTCGGACGAGATGAAGGGCCGGATCATCGGCCGGGAGGGCCGCAACATCAGGGCCTTCGAGGCGGCCACCGGGGTGGAGGTGCTGATCGACGACACCCCCGAGGCCATCGTCATATCGGCTTTCGACCCGGTGCGGCGCGAGGTGGCCCGGATGGCCATGGAGCGGCTGGTGGCCGACGGGCGTATCCAGCCGGCCCGGATCGAGGAGATCATCGAGAAGGCCAAGGGCGAGGTGGACCGCTCCATCAAGGAGGCCGGGGAGTCGGTGGCCCTGGAGGTGGGGGTGCCCGGCCTGCACCCCGAGGTCATCCAGCTGCTGGGGCGGCTGAAGTACCGCACCAGCTACGGGCAGAACGTCCTGCAGCATTCCAAGGAGGTGGCCTTCCTGGCCGCCACCATGGCCGGCGAGCTGGAGATGGACCAGGCGCTGGCCAAGCGGGCCGGCCTGCTGCACGACCTGGGCAAGGCGGTGGACCACAGCGTCGAGGGGACCCACAGCCAGATCGGCATGGACCTGGCAAAGAGATTCGGGGAGAACGCGGTGGTGGTCAACGCCATCGGCGCCCACCACGAGGACATCGAGGCCATCTCGCCGATATCGGTGCTGGTGGCCGCGGCCGACGCCATCTCCGGCGCCAGGCCCGGGGCCAGGCGGGAAAGCCTCGAGGCCTACATCAAGCGGCTGGAGAAGCTGGAGGAGGCGGCCTACTCCTTCAAGGGGGTCAGCAAAGCCTACGCCATCCAGGCCGGACGCGAGGTGCGCATCATCGTCACCCCGGAGGAGGTCAACGACATCAGGACCGTGGACATGGCCAACGAGATCGCCCAGAAGATAGAGGGTTCCCTGCAGTACCCGGGACAGATCAAGGTGACGGTAATCCGGGAGACCCGGGGAATCGGCTACGCCAAATAA
>DHHE01000171.1:9019-9485 GCA_002403115.1 bacterium UBP2_UBA4780
TGTTCGGCCTGGGGATAGACGTCCTGACCGGCGGCAACCACCTGTGGGACAAGAAGGATTCCGTGTCATATATAGCAAAGGAGACAAGGATACTGTGTCCGGCCAACTATCCCACGAATGCGGTCGGGGCCAGGTCGGGTTTCTTTGAAGCCAGGAATGGGGCCAGGATAGGTGTCTTCTGCCTGCAGGGCCGGGTGTTCATGCAGGCTTTGGACTGCCCGTTCCGCAAGGCCGACGAGATGGTCGAAAAACTCAGGAAGGAAACCGACATCATCTTCGTCGACGTCCACGCCGAGGCCACCTCGGAGAAGGTGGCCCTGGGCTGGCACCTGGACGGCCGGATCTCGGCGATCATCGGCACCCACACCCACGTGCCGACGGCCGACGAAAGGATCCTTCCCAAAGGCACGGCTTACGTCACCGACGCGGGGATGACCGGGGGGCACGACGGGGTGATCGGCATGGA
>DHHE01000171.1:9520-15677 GCA_002403115.1 bacterium UBP2_UBA4780
GATGAGAAGAGCGGGAAGGCAAAAAATATAACTAGGATGACACAGAGTGTTTAAGTTGCCTAAAAATATCTGTATCCTTGATATTGAAACAGCTAAAACAAGTTTTAAATATCCTGAAAAATGTATTTTAGCTATTGCTGGTATAAAAATCTATAAATTAAAGAGTGGTAAATACTACTCCGGCAAATATCAATACTTCACGACTGATAATATTAAAGAACTAGAACCAATATTGAAAGATTTCCCAGGTATTATTATCGGTCATAATATATTTGGTTTTGATTATAGAGTTCTAATGAACCATATCGATCTTAGATCTGTTATAGAAAAAACAATTGATGTCCAGATGATCTTATATAAGAAGTGTGGCGATTTAAAAGGATTGAGTTTAGCTGGATTATGCCATTTTAATTTGGGTAAAGGGAAAACCATCGAGGGGAATCAGGTTTCTTTTTTATGGGGACAAGGAAAATATAAAAAGGTTATAGAGTATAATCACAATGATTGTAAATTAACTAAATCACTTTGGTGGCATATCGTTAGAAAAAGGAAACTGAAAGTAGTAAAGGTAACAATCAATAGGCATGAACCCAAAGAAGAACCTTCATATAACCGAATGCGAATAAATATTAACAAGAGAGAATTGGAGGAAATATTGGGGCAGAGGTGTAAAATATCGTATAAGGAGTGGATACAAAAAAACGGCAAATACATTGAAATAAAAAAGAGCAAGATTGTTGGCTATCTCGAACCACAGGATATAATGCCTGAACATATTGATAAATGCCCAAAATGTAAAAGTAAATCACTATACAAGTTAGATGTTAATGAAATGAATGAATGCTATAGGAATAAAATGACTGAAGGTCAAGAAGCTGACTACTATGCAGGCCTTAGGGGTGTAGTATATTGCCGAAAGTGTGGTTATACATTTGACTATCAAATGTAATAAGTATATGTACGCTAAAATTGGTGATGCACTTGAAAAACTCGCTCAAAGTGCTTTCAACGATTTTTCAAATACCGCAGATTATATTTGGAAAAGTCCAAGATTGATAGAACATGAAACAGCTTTAGAAATACAAAAACTTAAAGACTATTATCCCAATGATCCTGATAGTAAAAGAATACGATGGCAATTTGAGAAAAGAAAATTATCCAGCGTTTTTCCTCATTTAATTGCTATCGGCAATCTTTTTAGTGTTTTATCACTCTTTGAAATGTATCTTCTATTATTGGCCAATGAATTATCTAAAGTTACAAGCGTGAATGTAAAGGATACGCAAGGACAAGGTGTATATAGAATGCTGAAATATTTAAGAAATATCGGAATCAATACAAATGACTTAGAATATTATTACGAAATACAAGCTGCAATAAAAATTAGAAATTGTCTTATTCATATAAGTGGATTTATAGATTGGGCAAAAGATGGCGATGAAATAAAACGATTATGTAAAAATGGCAGTTATTTAAATAAAATACATAGGCAAAGACGAATTGAAATAGGTGATAAATTCGATGAGGTTGAATTAGTGCCGACAAAGAACGGTGCAAGATTGGAAATTAACAATAATTATTCTTTTATCGTAACCAGTTATCTACGAGACTATTTTTTGAATTTGTGTAAATCAGCACAAGACTTTATTGCAAAAAAGAGCATTCGATAATTAATGGTTTATTACTATTTGAGGTAGATTAAATTTAAAGAAATAGAACCATGGCTTATATTATAGACGGTAAAAAACTAGCGGCAGAGATAAAACAAGAGGTCGCCCAAGAGGTCCAGGGGTTAATGGGGAAGGGCATCGAGCCGCACTTGGCGGTGATCATCGTAGGCTCGGACCCGGCCTCGCAGGTCTACGTGCGCAACAAACACAAGGCCTGCCAGGAGGTCGGTGTTCGTTCTTCGATAATCGAATTATCGGAGAACACCACGCAGTCCGTATTGCTGGCGCGGATCGAGGAACTCAATACCGACAAGGCTGTTCACGGAATATTAGTGCAATCACCCCTGCCCAAGGGCCTTGACGAACAGGAGGCATTCCAGTCCATCTCCCCGCTCAAGGACGTGGATTGCTTCCATCCGGAGAACGTGGGTCTTTTGACCCAGGGCCGGCCGCGTTTCCTGCCATGCACCCCGGCCGGGGTGGTGGAGATACTGGTCAGGACCGGCATCGAGATCCCAGGAAAATATATAGTGATCGTGGGACGCTCCAACATCGTCGGCCGGCCCCTGGCCAACATGCTGACCCAGAAGTCGGACCGGGGCAACGCCACGGTGACCATCTGCCACACCCGCACCCGGGGGCTGTCCTACTACACCAAGCAGGCGGACATCGTCATCGCGGCCGCCGGATCCCCGGGGACAATCATCGGGGAGATGCTCAACAACAACTGCGTGGTCGTCGACGTGGGAGTCAACCGGGTGGAGGACCCGGCGGCCAAGAGCGGCTTTCGGCTGGTCGGCGACGTGGACTTCGAGTCGGCCGAGCTGGTGGCCTCGCACATCACCCCGGTGCCCGGCGGGGTGGGGCCGATGACCATCGCCATGCTGCTGAGGAATTGCGTGAAGGCGGCCACCTCCCCTGTTTCCCCTCCTTGGCAAGGAGGGGATTAAAGGGTGGTCAGCAAATTGCCTGAAGAAACCCGCAACATACTGACCGTCTCCCAGCTGACCTCAAGGGTCAGGCAGACACTGGAGGCCGGAATACCAAGGCTGTGGGTGAGGGGCGAGGTGTCAAACTTCACCGCTCACTCCTCGGGGCACCTGTACTTCACCCTCAAGGACGCCGGCAGCCAGCTGCGCTGCGTCATGTTCCGGGGCGCGGCCCAGGCGCTGAGGGTATTCCCCCAGGACGGGATGCAGGTCCTGGCCGAGGGCGACGTCACCGTTTTCGAGCGGGCCGGCCAGTACCAGCTCAACGTCCAGCAGCTGCAGCCGGCCGGGCAGGGCGAGCTGGCCCTGGCGCTGGAGCGGCTCAAGCGGAAGCTGGAGGCCGAGGGGCTGTTCGACCAGGCCAGGAAACGGCCGTTGCCGAAGTTTCCCAAAGCGATCGGGCTGGTGACCTCGCCCACCGGGGCGGCCGTCAGGGACATGGTCAAGGTTGCCCGCCGGCGCTGGCCGGGCATCGATTTGATTCTGAATCCAGTTCCGGTGCAGGGACCGGGCGCAGCCGGCGAGATCGCCCGGGCCATCGCCGAGTTCAACGAATACGGGCTGGTGGACGTGCTGATAGTGGGCCGGGGAGGCGGGTCGATGGAGGACCTGTGGGCCTTCAACGAGGAGGCCGTGGCCCGGGCCATATACGGATCCCAAATCCCGGTGATCTCGGCGGTGGGCCACGAGGTGGACTTCACCATCGCCGACTTCACGGCCGACCTGCGGGCCCCGACGCCGTCGGCCGCGGCCGAGCTGGCGGTGCCCAGCCGCGACGAGGTTCAGGGAGCCCTGGACGAAAGCCGGGACAGGCTGGCCCTGGCGATGCGGGGGATGATCGACGACCGTCGAGCCAGGCTCGATGCCTACGGGCGAAGCCACGGGATGAACCTGCTGCGCTCCATGGTCGACCAGCGGCGACAGCTGCTGGACTCGCTCTGGGGCAGGGCGGGCTCGGGCCTGCTCCGGAGCCTGCAGGCCGCGTCGACCAGGGCGGACAGGCTGGGGGCGCTTCTTTCGGCCCTGGACCCGAACGCGGTGCTGGGCCGGGGCTACAGCATCTGCTTCGACCGCAAGGGGCGGGCGGTCAGGGAGGCCAAAAAACTTTCCACGGGCGAACGGGTGAGGGCCAGGTTCTGGAAGGGGGAGGCAAGAATGAAGGTGGAGGAGGCACATGGCGAAGGCTAGGAAGGACGCCGGCTTCAAGTTCGAGAAGGCGCTGGAGAGGATCGAGAGGATAGTCGAACGGCTGGAATCGGGCGAGGCCGAGCTGGAGCAGGCGCTGTCCCTGCACCAGGAGGCCTCGGAGCTGATGGCCCGGTGCCGGCAGGCCCTGGACGAGACCCAGAAAAAGATCAAGAAGCTGGTGCGGGACGAGCGCGGGCACCGCACCCAGGACATGGATTTGGAGGAGCCGAACAGATGACCGCCAAGAGAAAGACCGTCAAGGCCAAGGCCCCGCTCAAGAACCCGCGCCGGGCCGCCGACCAGGGGCTGGCGCTGCTGCTGGAGGAGGTGGCCAAGCGCAAGAAGATGGTGCACCAGTACCTCAAGGAAAAGGACCGGCCCGACAAGTTCAAACCCGACGACATCTACCGGGGGGTGCACAGCTACCTGGGGGCCGGAGGCAAGTCCCTGCGGCCAGCGGTGCTGCTCTTCAGCTGCGGGGCGGCCGGGGGCAGCGAGGAACGGGCCCTGCCGGCGGCGGCGGCCATAGAGGTCTATCACACCTGGACGCTGGTTCACGACGACATCATCGACCGCGATTCCCTGCGGCGCGGCATCCCCACCGTCCATGAGTCCATCAAGCGGCAGGCCATGAAGAAGCTGGGCCTCAAGGAAGCCGAGGCCGGGCACTACGGCATCTCGATGGCGGTGCTGGCCGGGGACCTGCAGCAGGGGTGGACCATATCGCTGCTGACCGAGCTGGTCAAGGAGAAGGGGGTCAACCCCATCCTGGCCCTGCAGCTGATCCTCGACCTGGAGGTCGACGTCCAGTGCTCCCTGATCGAGGGCGAGGCCCTGGACGTCCTCTTCTCCAAGCTCCCGGTGCAGCAGCTGTCGGAGGAGAAGATCATCGACATGCTGTGGAAGAAGACCGGGGCCCTCTACCAGTTCGCCGGCCGGGCCGGGGCCATGATCGGCATCGACCAGCCCAACGCCAAGCATCCGTTGGTGGAGGCCCTTTCCGCCTTCACCTCGAACTGCGGCATCGCCTTCCAGCTCCAGGACGACATCCTGGGGATCACCGGCGACCAGAGGAAGCTGGGCAAGCCGGTGGGCTCGGACATCCGGGAGGGGAAGCGAACGGTCATCGTCCACCACGCCCTGGGCGAGGCCGGGGCGGCCGACCGCCGCGTCATCCTCCGCACCCTGGGCAACCCCAAGGCCCCGGCCGGTGACGTCAAGCGGACGGCCAGGATCCTCGAGGAGGCGGGCAGCCTGGCCTACACCGCCGACCTGGCCCAGAAGTACGTGCGCAAGGCGCTGGCGGCCCTGGAACCCATTCCGCTTTCCGACTACAAGAAGCTGCTGCTGTCCTGGGCCAACTACATGATCAACCGGGAATTCTGATCGATGCGAACCGGGGACCCGCGGACGGTCAAGGGCCCGGGGCATTTTCACAGGCATTCAGTGCCTGGCGAAGCTGTCCTGACAGTATGACTTTCTGGGAAATACTCAACAACCGGGTGCTCTGGGCGGTGCTGGTCAGCGGGGTCTCCACCCAGCTGATGAAGGCCGGCTCCTCGCTGATAAGGGAGAAGCGCCTCAACTGGCGCCGGACCCTGGAGGCGGGGGGGATGCCCAGCTCCCATTCGGCTTCAAGCGTCACCCTGGCCCTGCTGGTCGGCCTGCGCTCCGGCTTCGACAGCGTGACCTTCGCCGTCTGCCTCTACATAACGCTGGTGGTGATGTACGACGCCGCCGGGGTCCGCCAGGCGGTGGGCCGGCAGGCCATCATCCTCAACCGGATACTGGAGACCCGGGCCTTGAAGAAACGCTCGGGCGGCGAGCAGATGAGGGAGCTTCTGGGGCACACCCCCACCGAGGTCATCGTCGGCGCCCTGATCGGGCTGGCCTGGGCCCTATTGTTCCATTATGCGTAAATTGCTAGACGGCATCGACCAGCCTGGCGACCTTCGCCGGCTCTCCCTGGAGGAGCTGGCCAGCCTTTCGGCCGAGGTCCGGAAGGAGATAATCGAGGTCATCTCCCGCAACGGCGGGCACCTGGCGCCCAGCCTGGGGACGGTGGAACTGACCGTCGCCCTGCACTACGTCTTCGAGGCCCCGCGCGACAGGATAATCTGGGACGTCGGCCACCAGAGCTACGCCCACAAGCTGCTGACCGGGCGCCGCGGCCGCTTCGCCACCATCAGGACAGCCGGCGGCCTGTCCGGGTTCCCCAAGATCGAGGAAAGCGAGTACGACGCCTTCGGCACCGGCCACGCCTCCACCTCGATCTCGGCCGCCTTGGGGATGGCCTGCGCCCGCGACCTG
>DHHE01000171.1:15764-16372 GCA_002403115.1 bacterium UBP2_UBA4780
GCCCTGGGCCAGTACCTGACCAGGATCACCACCACCCAGGCCTACACCGGCCTGGAGAAGGGGGTGTGGGACTTCCTGGGCAAACTGCCATCGGACGTGGGCCAGCCCACCAGGCTGATTTTCAGGAGGATCCGGGAGGGTTTCAAGAACCTGATCGTGCCGGGGCTGACCTTCGAGGAGCTGGGCTATCACTACGAGGGGCCGGTGGACGGCCACGACCTGCCGGGCCTGATAGAGATTCTGCAGAGGATCCGCGACCTGCCCGGCCCCACCCTGCTTCACGTGCTGACCGTCAAGGGAAAGGGGTTCGAGCCGGCCGAGCATGACGCCGAGCGGTTCCACGGGGTGGGGGCTTTCGACCCGGAGACCGGCGACGCCCGGCAGTGCGGCGGGGCCTGCACCTACACCCAGGTCTTCGGTCAGAGCCTGGTGGAGCTGGCCAGGAAGGACGAGCGGATAGCGGCCGTCACCGCGGCCATGCCCGAGGGGACGGGCCTGGACATTTTCCGCCGGGAGATGCCGGGGCGCTTCTTCGACGTGGGGATAGCCGAGCAGCACGCCCTGACCTTCGCCGCCGGCCTGGCCAGGGGCGGGCTGCGGCCGGTGGC
>DHHE01000171.1:16388-17762 GCA_002403115.1 bacterium UBP2_UBA4780
CAGAAGCTGCCGGTGGTGATGGCGGTGGACCGGGCCGGGCTGGTGGGCGAGGACGGCCCCACCCACCACGGGGCCTTCGACCTCTCCTACCTCCGCCTCATCCCCAACCTGGTGGTCATGGCTCCCAAAGACGAACAGGAGCTCCGTTCCATGCTGCATACAGCCCTGCAGCTGGACGGTCCGGCCGCCATCCGCTACCCCCGGGGGACAGGCTTCGGGGTTCCGCTTGCCCAGCCGGTCAGACTGGAGATCGGCCGGGCCGAGGTGCTGGAACAGGGCCGGGACGCGGCGGTGATCGCCATCGGTACCATGGCCACCCTGGCCCGCCAGGCTGCCCGGAAGCTGAGGACCGAAGGCATCGCCCTGCAGGTGGTCAACGCCAGGTTCTGCCGGCCCCTGGACGTCGAGCTCTATCTTGACATATTCAAGAAGTATAAAAAATTAGTGACAATAGAAGAGAACGTGCTGGCCGGCGGCTTCGGCTCGGCCGTCGACGAGCTGGCCCAGGAGGCCGGCGCCAACTGCCGCATCCTGCGCCTGGGCCTGCCCAACGCCTTCGTTCCGCACGGGACCAGGGCCGAGCTGCTGGAAAGGTACGGGCTGAGCCTGGACGGGATCACCGGCCAGCTCCGGGATTTCCTGAATAAATAGGGCTTGTCCCAAAGTCTGGCGATGGACGCGGTCCTCAACATCGACAAGCCGCCGGGGCCCACCTCGTTCGCCGCCGTGGCCAGGATACGGCGGCTTTGCCGCGTCCCCAAGGCCGGGCACGCCGGGACCCTGGATCCACTGGCCTCCGGCGTCCTGCTGGTGCTGCTGGGCCAGGCCACCAGGATCGCCCGCTACCTCGAGGCCCTGCCCAAGGAGTATGAGGCGGTGATCCGGCTTGGGGTGGAGACCGACACCGACGACCTGGAGGGGGCGGTCCTCTCGGAAAAAGTGGTTCCCGCGCTTTCGCGGGATACAATCGAGGAAACCCTGGCCGTTTTCTCCGGGGACATCGAACAGGTCCCGCCCAGGTACTCGGCCCTGAAGAAGGACGGGGTGCCCCTCTACAAGCTCGCCAGGCAGGGCAGGCCGGTGGATCCCGCGCCCAGGAGGGTGACCGTTCACGCCATCGAGCTGCTCTCGCTGGGAGGCGCGGAGCTGGCCGTCAGGGTGGGGTGCTCCAAGGGCACCTATGTCCGCTCCCTGGCCCGGGACATCGGCCGGGCACTGGGCTGCGGCGGGGCGCTGGCGGAACTGACCAGGACAGCGGTGGGGGATTTCCGGAAAGACGGGGCCGCGCCTCTGGACGGCCTGGACAGGGAGGCCGCCGAGACCAGGGGGATAAGCATGGACCGGGCGCTGGCCTTCCTTCCCGGGATCGAACTC
>DHHE01000171.1:17843-19817 GCA_002403115.1 bacterium UBP2_UBA4780
CCGGAGTGCGTTTTCGTCTCAAAGGAAGGTTTGCCGCATGCTGATCGTAAAACGCCTGAATAATTACGGAAAGGATCGGCCGGGCTCGGTGGCCGCCCTGGGGGTGTTCGACGGCCTGCACCTGGGGCACCGGGCCATCCTCGGCAAGCTGACGGCCGTCGCCCGGCGGCTTCGGCACGACAGCGTGACGGTGACCTTCGACCCGCCGCCGCAGTCGGTGCTGTCCCCGGGGAAAACGCCGGGTTTTCTCACTTCGCCGGAGGAGAAGGAGCGGCTGCTGGAGACGGCCGGAGTCGATGTTTTGGCGGTCATCAAATTCAGCCAGGAGGTGGCCTCCCTGTCCCCGGAGGATTTTGTCGAGAGGATCCTGGTTGGCCAGTTGCACGTTTCCCACGCGGTCTGCGGCAGCGATTGCGGGTTCGGCCGGGGGCGGAGCGGGAACCTCGGGTTGCTGAGGAAACTGGGCCGGAGGCACGGCTTCAAGGTGACCGAGGTCAAGCCCCGCCGCCTGGCCGGGCAGAAGATCAGCAGCACGGCCGTCAAGGAGGCCCTGCTCCGCGGCGAGCTCGGAAAGGCCAACCGGATGCTGGGCCGCCCCTACTCCATCCCGGGAATGGTGGTCAAGGGGCAGGGGCTGGGGCGGGAAATGGGCTATCCCACCCTCAACCTTCGCCCGCATTACCCGCTCAAGCTCATCCCGGCCAGCGGGGTTTACGCGGCCGCGGCCAGGGTGGGCAAGGCGGCCCTCGGAGGCATGCTTTACATTGGGGACAGGCCGACGGTGGGAGGCCGGGGGCTTTCCATTGAGTTTCACTCCCTGGAGGGAAGGCCGCCGCGAGGAACAGGGCGGATCGAGGTCTCACTGTTCGAATACCTGAGGCCGGACAGGAGGTTCCAAGGACTGGACGAGCTGGCGAAAGCCATCGGCCGGGACGCGGTCCGCGCCGGACTCCGTTTGAGAAAAACCCGGAAGACTAGATTAATATAGAGAAAGCGGGCAAAGGAGCCCGGGTGGTTTGGCCCATAAGGCCCATAAGGCCGTTGACAATCAGTCCGATATCGGATATAATTATAGTTTGACCGCCCCTGCACCGCTTCGCGGGGAACGGCGAATCAACAACCATTACCTGGAGAGAGACATGCCTCTGGCAAAGGAGAAGAAGCAGGAACTGATCGGCCAGCACCGGGTGCACGAGGGCGACACCGGGTCGCCCGAGGTCCAGATCGCCATGCTGACCGCGCGCATCAACCACCTGACAGAGCACCTCAAGGGCAACAAGAAGGACCATTCCTCGCGGCGGGGCCTGCTGATGATGGTGGGCCGCAGGCGCCGGCTGCTGGATTACCTGGCCAAGCGACACCTGGACCGCTACCGGGCCATCGTGGAGAAGCTGGAGCTGCGCAAGTAGCCCGGAAACTTTCCGATAGAAAGAGGACGGATCGACACCAAGATTCCATCGCCGCAGGCGGCGGCGGGTTTTTATCCCGGAGGATAACCCAATAACAGCGTCTGAGCCTTCTTACTGGTAAAGACCGTTGGTTTGAGAGGGTTCGGGCGCTCACTCATTATTTCCCCGCGCTTTTTACCAGGGGCGTCGGGAAGGTCCGGCGAGGGAGCCGGGCAGGAGGTTTTATCTAAATGGCGACAACCAAGACACTGGAACTGGGCGGCAGGACGCTCACCATCGAAACCGGCCGGATGGCCAAGCAGGCCGACGGCTCGGTCACCGTGCGCTACGGGGACACCATGGTGCTGGTGGCGGCGGTGGCGGCCGACGAGCCCCGGGAGGGCATCGACTTTTTCCCCCTGACGGTCGAGTACCGGGAGCAGGCCTACGCCGCCGGGCGGATCCCCGGAGGGTTCTTCAAGCGCGAGGGCCGGCCCCGGGAGAAGGAGATCCTGACGGCCCGGATGATCGACCGGCCGATCAGGCCGCTGTTCCCCGACGACTTTCGCAACGAGGTCCAGATAGT
>DHHE01000171.1:19898-21515 GCA_002403115.1 bacterium UBP2_UBA4780
CCTGATAAACCCCACCTTCCAGCAGCTGGAGCGGAGCCGGATGGACATGGTGGTCTGCGGCTCCAAGGACTCGATAACCATGATCGAGGCCGGGGCCAAGGAGGTGAGCGAGGACGAGATCGCAGGGGCCATCGAGTTCGCCCACGCCGAGATCAAGAGGATCGTCGAGGTCCAGGAGGCGCTGATCCGCGAGTGCGGCAAGGCCAAGCGGGCGGTCAAGCCGCTGGTGATCGACCGGGAGCTGGAGGATAAGGTCAGGGGCCTTACCCTGGAGAAGATCCGCCAGGCCAACGTCCTGCCCAAGAAGGAGCACCGGCAGGACGCCATCAAGCGCATCATCGACGAGACCTACGAGTCCCTGAGCGCCGACTATCCTGACCAGAAGAAGCCCATCAGGTACATGATCGAGGACATCCAGAGCACCGACCTCCGGGAGCGTATCCTCAACGAGAACCGCCGGGCCGACGGCCGGGCCATGGACGAGATCCGGCCCATCACCTGCGAGCTGGCGGTGCTGCCCCGGACCCACGGTTCGGCCCTGTTCACCCGGGGAGAGACCCAGAGCCTGGTGGCGGTCACCCTGGGCACCGGCGAGGACGAGCAGCTGATGGAGGAGCTGGAGGGCGAATACTACAAGAGCTACATGCTGCACTACAACTTCCCCCCGTTCTCGGTCGGCGAGGTCAAGCCCATCAGGGGGCCGGGACGCCGGGAGATCGGGCACGGGGCGCTGGCCGAGCGGTCGGTGGCCCCGATGATACCCTCCGAGGACATCTTTCCCTACACGGTGCGGGTGGTGTCCGACATCCTGGAGTCCAACGGCTCGTCGTCCATGGCCTCGGTCTGCGGGGCCTCGCTGGCCCTGATGGACGCCGGGGTGCCCATCAAGGCGCCGGTGTCCGGCATCGCCATGGGCCTGGTGATGGAGGGCGACAAGGCGGCCATCCTCTCCGACATCATGGGGCTGGAGGACCACCTGGGCGACATGGACTTCAAGGTGGCCGGCAGCCGGGCGGGCATCACCGCCCTGCAGCTGGACATCAAGGTCAAGGGTCTGACCCGGGAGCTGCTGAAGCGGGCCCTGGACCAGTCCCGGGCCGGCCGGATGCACATACTGGACGTCATGGAGAAGGCCATCTCCAAGCCGCGGGCCGAGCTTTCCGACTACGCGCCGCGCATCCTTTCCCTGATGATTTCGCCGGACAAGATCGGCATGGTCATCGGGCCGGGAGGCAAGATGATCCGGGGCATGCAGGACGAGTTCAAGGTGAAGATCGACGTCGACGAGGACAACTCCGGGCGGATCCGGGTGGCCTCGGTGGGACTGGAGGGCGTGGCCGGGGCCGAGGCCTGCGTGGAGCGGATCAAGATGATGACCGCCGAGCCGGAGATAGGAAAGATCTACAAGAACGCCCGGGTGGTGAAGATCATGAACTTCGGGGCCTTCGTCGAATTCATGCCGGGCCAGGAGGGGCTGGTGCACATCTCGGAGATGGACCGCAAGCGGGTGGAGAAGGTCGAGGACGTGGTCAAGGAGGGCGACCGCATAGACGTCAAGCTGATCGGAGTCGACCCCGACAACGGCAAGGTCAAGCTGTCCCGCAAGCAGGCTTTGGC
>DHHE01000142.1:0-693 GCA_002403115.1 bacterium UBP2_UBA4780
TTTCCTGGCTTTAGCCAGGGTTTCCCGAATATAATTACACACCCACTTCAGGTGTAAGGCAGGCCGCCCATTTCGGTGCAGGCCCGCCCCCTCTTGCCTTCGACACAGCCAGCCCTGAGCATNNCCTGAACGGATGGGAAAATCATTTTCGATTATTTGTATTTTTCATTTTGAATTTTCGCTTTGGCATCGTATGGCCCTAGAAGGCAACATCGCCGAGTTCTCCCTGCCCGAGATCATGCAGCTCCTCTCCAGCCAGCGCAAGACCGGCGTCCTCTCCCTGGAGCAGGAGCGGGAGACGGCCGCCCTGGATTTCGAGGAGGGACAGATAACCGGCGGCTACCACAGCCGGCGGGGCGTCCAGGAGGACCTCTCCGGCTACCTGTTCAAGACCGGCCTGGTGGGCGAGGCCGAGTTGGCCCGGGCCGAGGAGAAGCAGGCCCGGAGGCGGGTACCCCTGGAGGAGGTTCTCATCGAGGACGGGCTGATGAGCGAGGAGGATTTCGCCGAGGTCATCCGCTTCAAGATCCAGGAGATCATGGACGAGGTCTTCACCTGGGTGGACGGACACTACACCTTCGACGTCAAGGCCAGGCTCTACACCAAAAGCCGGTACCCCGTCCGGCTGTCCACCGACGGCTTCCTGATGGAGGGCATGCGCCGGATGGACGAATGGCTCCGCATCCGGAAGGT
>DHHE01000142.1:699-31486 GCA_002403115.1 bacterium UBP2_UBA4780
CAGCAGGAGAAGTTCCTGGAGTTCCTGGGCGCCCGGCACCTGTCGCTGGAACAGCTGGCCGAGGCCAGCGGCCTGGGCAAGTTCATGACCTGCCAGGTGGCGGTCGAGCTGCTGGAGACCGGTTCCATCCGCTGCCAGGAGAGCCGGGACGGGACCGGGGCGCCGCCGGCCGCGGCCGGCGCCCGGAGCCAGACCGGGGCCGTGGCCCTGATGGTCAGGCACCTGGGGATGCTGGTGAACTTCCTCTCGCTCTACCCCTTCAACCACGCCAACATCATGTCGGTGCTCGAGGAGTTCTTCTTCCTGTTCGACGGGCTGACCCTCGACGGATCCGGCCTCTCCCTGGAGCTCGACGGCGAGGGGCTGTCGGTGGCCGGCCGGCCGGTGGAGGACCCTCTGATGCTTGAGTTCCGCGCCTACCTCTCCCAGCGCCGGCTGGAGAGCCTGGCCTTCCTTCCCCAGCTCAAGCGCGACGAGCTTATGTCCTTCGCCTTCGTCCTGGCCCTGCCGGCCGACTTCGTCGAGTCGCTGGGGGGCATCGAGGTGGTGTCCAGAACACAGCACCTGCACCACGTCCGCATCGGCTTCGCCCCCCCGGGCACCGGACCCTCCATGCGGGGGGAGAAGATGTTCGTGGTCCCCAGCCGTTTCCTGGAGATACTGCTGGACAACCCGGCCCTCAGCCGGGGGACATTCCGGATCTTCCAGAGCCTGAAGCGCATCCACCGCCTGCCGTCCTTCCCGGTCAGCCGGGAGGCGGCCATGGAGATCGAGATGGCCGACCAGGACACCGAGCGCATCTTCGGCGTCTACAGCCGCGGCGGCCGGGAGAAGTACATCGAGAAGGTGATCATCCCGGTGATGAAGCTCCATCCCGCCACCCGCATCGCCTTCATCAAGCGCAAGCTTCTGGACGTCCGCTGGCCCTTCCCCCTGGACAACATCCTGGCCCTGTCGCACAACGATTTCGAGAAGCTGGAGCGGCTGAGCCAGGCCAGGCGGCCTTCGACGCCCTGAGCGCAGCCCGAAGGCCCGAAGATGAGGTTCCGACCGGACCACGGTGAGCCAGCGGCCGGCCCGCCCGAAGGGACCCGGTTCGCCGCCCGACTGGTGGCCATGCGCGTCCGGGCCCTTTGGCGGCGGCTGGTCCAGCCCCGGCCCGGACGCTGGCTGCAGCTGGCTTCCTATCTCCTGGTGATCGCGGTATTCTTGGGCGGAGGCTTCCTGCTGTTCCACCGCCTTTTCCTCTACCTGGCCTCGCTGGAGTCCATCGGCCTGCCCCTCCTGTCCAGGGTGCTCTCCACCGCCTTCCTGGCCTTCATGCTGATGCTCTTCCTCAGCAGCCTGGTCACCTCGCTTTCCACCCTGTACCATTCCCCGGAGATAGACTTCCTGCTGGCCACGCCCCTGCCCGGCCGCCAGCTTTTCCTCTACCGGCTGGCCTACAACGTTTTCTACAGCTCCTGGGCCACCATGCTTCTGGGCCTGCCCCTGCTGGCCGCCCTCCTGGCGGCCCTCAGGATGCCGGCCGCCATGATCCTGGCCGCCTCGGCCATGTTCCCTCTCTTCGTGCTCATCCCCTCGTTGGCAGCGGTGAGCCTGCTGCTGGCGGCCGTCAGGCTTTTCCCCGGCCTCAGCCTCAGGAACCTGCTCGGCCTGATGTTCCTGGCCATCGCCGCCGGTTCCTGGCTTTTCTTCGCCTTCGGCCAGCCCCATTCCATCTCCATCGGCCAGATCAACTCGGCGGCCGAACTGGAGCGGTACCTGGCCGGTCTGGCCGTCGCCTCCCACGCCCTGCTTCCCAGCGCCTGGCTGGCCCAGGGCCTGCTGGCGCCCCCGGGATCCGGGGCCTGGTTCGTCGCCGCCCGCCTCTGGATGCTCCTGATAACGGCCGTCTTCGCCGGCTGGCTGTGCCTGCGCCTGGCCGACCGCTTCTACTACCGTTCGCTGATGGAGCGCGTCAGCCCCGCTTCCCGGGCCAGCCGAGTCTCCCCGCTGCTCGGCTCCTGGCTGGGAAGCCGCTTCCCGGTGGCGGCCAAGGACGCCCTGCTCTTCGTCCGCAACCCAACCCAGTGGGCCCAGGCCTTCATCTTCCTCTCCCTGCTGGTCCTGTACCTGGGCAGCCTCCGCCGCTACCCCATGATGTTCACCTTCGACCTGTGGAAGGTGGTGGTCTCCTTCGCCAACCTGGCCTTCGCCGGATACATCCTGGCCACCCTCTCGGTCAGGTTCATCTACCCCACCTTCAGCTTGGAGGGGCCGATGCTCTGGCTGGTCCGCACCGCCCCGGTCCGGGTGTCCCGGCTTTTCTTCGAGAAGGCCTTTCCCGGCGCCGTCGGCGCCCTGGTCCTGGCCGAGGCCCTCAGCCTGGCCTCCAACCGCCTGCTGCAGGCTCCTCCGGGGCTGGGGCTTCTGAGCCATCTCATCCTGGCGGTGATGTGCCTTTCCGTCACCAGCCTGGCCCTGGGCCTGGGGGCGGTCTGGCCGGACTACCGCGAGACCAACCCCAGCCGCATCGCCTCCGGCCTGGGCGGCATGCTGGCCGCCCTGGCCTCTCTGGCCTACGTCGGGATCTCCATAATCGTCCTGGCGTGGCCGGCCTACCTCTACGCCCTCCACCAGTGGCAGGGCAGGGTGTCCTACCGCGGCGCCCTGGCCGTCTCGCTCCTTCTCTTTGCGCTGGTCTCGTCCGCGGCCGCCGTCATCCCCCTCCGCCTGGGCCTGCGCTCACTGGCCGGCCGCGACGCCTGACCCGGCGCCGGCGAAAAAAAAGCCCGGCCCCTCTTGTAATCCTCCGCGATTATGTGTATAATTAAATAGTCGGGGAAAATACTATATAATCAGCCATAGCAATATCAACCACAGCCGAGGGAGGCAGATATGGGAAAAAGGAAATCCAGAGCCAAGTCCGCGGCCGCGGCCGTCTACCTGGGGAAACTGGGCGAGAAGCTCAAGACGCTGCGCAAGAGCCACGGTCTGTCCCAGCAGAAACTGGCCGCCAAGGCCGGCTTCGATTACCGCTACGTCGGGTTCCTGGAGCAGGCCCGGATCAATCCCACCATCAAGACCCTGGAGAAGGTCGCCCGGGCCCTGGGGGTCCATGTCTGCGACCTCCTGCCGGACTCCGGAAGCAAGGACAAGCGGCCCGACTCCATCAAGCTAAACGAGCGCGAGCTGCTCCAGGCCAAGATCATGCGCAACCTGCACAAGGCCGACTACAGGCGCCTCAAGACCATCGAGAAGCTGGTCAACGTCACCGTCAAGAACCAGGGTTGAGGCGACTGCCCCCGGGACGCCGCCCCAGGGAAAAGGCGGGGTCCCCGGGTCGCAACTCCGGGGCAGCCCTGCGCCGCGGCGGCGCGCTTCCGGACCAGCAAGAACAACCATTACATAATGCAACCGGCAGGAGGAGCCAATGAACTACCTGACCAGGCTCGGGGAGAAGATCAAGCTGACGCGTAAGAGCAACGGTATGTCCCAGCAGCAGCTGGCCGCCAAGTCGGGTTTCGACTATCGCTATATCGGCTTTCTGGAGAAGGCCAAGATCAACCCCACCATCAGGACCCTGGAGAGGATCGCCAGCGCCCTGGACGTCCATGTCTGCGAGATCCTTCCGGCCGAGACCGAGGACCGGGAGCGGGCCGACATCTACCGCCTCAGCGAACGGGAGATGATGATGTACCTGGTGATGCGAAATCTTCACAAGGCCGACTTCAAGCGCCTCAAGGCCATAGACAAGCTGATCGATGGCTCGATCAAGAAGCAGCCCAAGTAGGCCTTTGTCTGAAGATGCCAAAGCCCCGGAGCGTTACCGCTCCGGGGCTTCTTCACGGTCTTTGTTTTTGGAAACCTCTGTTGATTTGTATTCGTCTCGGAAGAAAAGCACCGCGGAATAAATACGCCAGTCCTTTACTTCACTGGTATCCTCACGGTTTTGATCTATCTCCGCGCTCTCTGCGGTTAAAGGTTTTCTATGGGATTCCCTTTGCTACTTGGCGGCCACGCTGACGTCGTTGAAAAGTATGGCCGGCGTGTGGTAGTGGCCCCGGCTCTCCGTCTCCTTCGAGATCTCGCCCACGTTCCCCTTGAGCATCTGGTAGACGTTGCCGGCCACCATGGCGTCCTTCACCCGGCCGGCGATCCTCCCCTTCTCGATGACGAAGCCCAGGCCGATGTTGGCCGAGAAATCCCCGGCCAGCAGGTTGCTCTGCCCCGCCCCCAGCAGGTCGTGGATGATTATCCCCCGGTCCAGCGACCCGACCATCTCGGCCAGGGGCCTCCGGCCCGGCGCGATCACCAAGTTGCTGATCCCCGGCGAGGGCTGGACCGAGAAGTCCCGCTGGCCGTGCCCGGTGGTGGCGGTTCCCATGATGCCCGCCGTCTGCAGGTCGAAGATGAAGCTGCGGAAGACACCGTTTCTGAACAGCGGCAGCCGGGCGGTGCACACCCCCTCGGCGTCGTGGGGGGCCGAGCCCGGGGCCAGCCTCAACTGCGGGTCGTCGGACACCGACAGCCTCGGGTCCAGCACCCTCTCCCCCAGCCGGCCCTGCAGCGGCGATGACCGCTTCTGCAGCATCTTGCCGTTGACCCCCATCCCCAGCGCCATCCAGAACAGGTACATGGCTTCATGGGAGAAGATCACCGGGACCCGGCCGCCCGATGTCCTGGCCGATCTCTTGGCCTGCTTCAGGAGCCGGGCCATCTTGCCGGCCATGGCTTCGGCCTCCAGCTTCAGGCCGCAGCCCCGGCGGCCGTCGCCCACGAACAGCAGGTGGCCGTCGACCACCCCCACCCCGGAAAGCTGGTAGGAGAAGTGCGTCTTGTCGTAAGAGCTCCACAGGCCCCGGCTGTTGGCCAGCTCCACCGAGTAGGTCCTCTTCTCGATGGTGGCGTCGCACTTGAGCTCCGGGGCCGCCGCCCGCAGCCTTTCCAGCGCCTGCCGGCCCTCGGCCATGGCCTGGTCAACCGAAAAACCGGCCACCGCCCGGTCGAAGATCTTGGTCGCGGCCGGCCGGCACTTGGCCGGGAACTGGAAGCGGGCCGGCTGCCCGAAGGCCGCGCTCTGGCAGGCGTGGTCCACCAGCTCGCCCAGCCTGGCCAGATCAGTGGTGGAGGAGAAACCTATCCGCCCCTTGCGGATCACCCTCAGCCCCAGTCCCCGCACCTCCTTGTGCTCCACCGCGTGCAGCTTGCCCGACTTGAACTCCACCGGCGTCACCTCGCCGTTGTAGGCGATGGCCTCGGCCTGGTCGGCCCTCTTTTTGGCCAGGGCCAGGGCCTTCTCTAGGACCTTCCTCATCTTCCTCACCTCCCCCCGATGATGACGTTTCGGATGCGGATGTGGGGTCCGCCGTCGGACACCGGCAGCGGCATCTGGCCGTCCTTGCCGCAGCCCCCCAGGCCCCCGTAGAGCTCCAGGTCGTCCCCCACCGCGTCGATGTTCCTCAGCGTCTGGAAGACGTTGCCCGAGAGGATGACGTCGCGCACCATCGGACCTATCTTCCCCCGGTCGATGCGGTAGGCCTTCATGGCGGAGAAGGTGAACATCTCCAGCTCGGTCATCCCCCCCAGGGCCGAGACCACGTAGATCCCCCGGTCGATCTCGCCCACCATCCGCCGGAAGCTGCATTTCCCGGGCTCGATGTAGGTGCAGCCCATGCGAACGATGGGCTTGTACTGGTGGCTGATGGCCCGGGCGCTGCCGGTGGGCCTCTCGCCCATCAGCCCGGCCGTCTCCCGGGAATGCAGCCGCCCCACCAGCACCCCGTTCTTTATCAGGTAGTTCCGGCCGGCCGGGACCCCCTCCTCGTCGTAATGGTAGCTGCCGCGCTCACCGGCGATGGTGGCGTCGTCGACGATCGAGAGATGGTCCGGGCCGAAGCGCCGGCCCAGCCGCATCATCCTCCTCAGCTTGGCGTTCTCGTGGATGTGGTCCGACTCCGACAGGTGGCCGAAGGCCTCGTGGGCGAAGACCCCGCTCATCTTGGGGTCGACCACCACCGTGTAGCGCCCGGCCTCCACCTTCTCGGCCTTCAGGAGATCCAGCGCGTCCCCGGTCACCTGTTCCACCAGCGGCTCCAGCTTCGCCAGCTTCTTGAAGCCGATGGCCCCGCCGCCGAAGCTGTCGTGGGCCGTCTGGACGTTGGCCCCGTCCTTGGCGATGGCCGAGAAGCCCATGCCGCAGTAGAGGCGCTCCTCGACGATCTCGGCCCCCTCGGTGTTGGCGTAGGTCTGCCGCTTGAAGACGTCCTCGTAGCGCACCCGCGAGCTCTGGATGCCGGGCCGGCCCAGGATCTGCTGGTTGTAGCGCCGGGCCAGGGCCTCCTTCTCCTTGAGCGGCGCCCGCCGGGGGTCGTCCGCCAGCTTGACCCTGATGGTGGCCCTGGACGGCTTGACCTTGGCCAGCCGGCTTCTGCCCCGGCCCACCAGCCGGGCGGCCCGTTCGGCCTCGGCCGCCTTCTCCGGCAGCTGGTCGATGGTGTTGAACGAGGCGAAGCCCCAGCCGCCCCGGTGCAGGGCCCGGACGTTGCCGCCCCGGCTGGTGCTGGTGCCGGCCTGCTCCAGCTCCCGGCCCTGGTAGACGACGCTGGTGGTGCTGCGCTCCTCGATGCGCACCTCCAGGTAGTCCACCCCGCAGGAGGACAGGGCCTTCTTGATGTGGTGCTCCATTAAGATCCCTTGCTCTTCACTTATATAATGTTATTTTGGTTTCAGCCGAGGTCGAAAGATGGTTGTTTCGTGTTTTTCGCGTGTTTCGCGCCTGCGCGTTATAGCGCGGAGTTTACGCCGATGGAAGAGGCGGCGCGCAAGCGCGGGCAGTTTTTCTCAGTGCTCTATGCCCTGGCGCGCCTGGACCCCCTTCCGGTAGTAGTGCCTGACCTCCCGCATCTCGGTCACCAGGTCGGCCAGTTCTATTATGTCCGGGTGCGCGTTCCGGCCGGTTATTACTATTTCCATCTCCTCCGGCTTCTCTGCCAGAAAATCCTTCACCTCGCCTAGAGAGACCAGTCCGAAATCCAGCGCCACGTTCAGCTCGTCCAAAATCAGAAGGTCGCAACTTCGCAACTTGGCCGCTTCGAGAGCGTAGCTCAGCGCCTCCCCGGCCCCCTCGATGTCCCGCGGGTCCGGGTTCTTCCTGTCGACGAAATCAGGCCGGCCGAACTGGACGATGCAGAATCCCGGCACCCTTTTAGCCGATTCCAGCTCGCCGTAGTTGGTCCGGCCCTTCATGAACTGGACCATCAGCACCTTTTTCCCGTGGCCGGCGGCCCGCATCCCCAGGCCCAGGGCGGCCGTGGTCTTGCCCTTGCCGTCGCCGGTGTAGACGTGGATCATGCCTTTCATTACAGCTTTCTTTCGATGTTGTCGAAAGTCATATTGCTGACTTTCACGATCTTTATCCTATCACAAAGTCCGTCTTTGTTATTTGCTGGCGTAAATAACTTCTCTTCAGCCTTTGAATAATCCTGGTCTTTTACAATAACAAATGTTTTTACATCCAAATTGGGCATCTCGGAAAAAAGATTCCGATATCGCACGTTTATGGCCTTATCTGCAGTTTCAATGGAATATGCCACTTCGAAAGCGGCTACAATCCTTTTCCCTTTAAGCCATAATATGTCAATTTCTTTAATTATGTCAAAGGCTTTTGGATTTATTCCATATTCGAGCGGGCTAAGCATTTTAGTGCTTATTTCCTTGAAATTAGGTACCTTTCTTTGCTCTGTTTCTCCAATATGAATATCCTGATTTAATTTAGCCGCATATTTTGCCAAAAGTGCTATAAGCTCATTATGATCTAGTTTTGAGGCAATTATATCTTCACCGAAAAGAGTTGTTTGAATCTTAGCTTCCACTGCCTTTATTTCACCATGCTCCGGCAAGACGGATTTAAGCTTGTAGCCTGTTCGTTTTTCACCCCTGGCCAGCTTCACCTGATCGCAAAAACGCAACAGCACTTTGTTTATTGCCTCTATGCCCGGTCGATGGCTGTTGACTAGAGCCGTGTAGATGGCGATTAGAATGTCGTCCAAGCTGGCGATCTTTTTCTCCTTTAGAAGGCTTAACACCAACCCCTCTGTCAACAATTCGGCCGGTATGGCCTCCATTGGCTTCAGGGATTTCGTGTCCTTGTCTACCATTTCCTTTTTGTACCATTTCTTGTCCTTGTGAAAGACGAAATGGCCGTTAAGGAAGGATCTAAGATCGAAATTGGCCAAGCGGTGCAGTAATCCCCTTTCATTGAGATAGGGTATCAAGCCGGTCATCAAAAGGCTTTCGTCCGCCCCGCCGTGAAACTCGATAAGTTCTTCAACTTTATTCCGAAAATCTTTTTCTTCCTCCGGGGTCAAGGCCTCCTTTATTTTATCTATCTCTGGCTGTGCTTCTTGCCTTTGGAAGCTTAGCACGAAATCTCCCAGCATCGATCCCGGCGCCCGTAGGTGAAGGGTGGGCGTGTAGCGTTCTATGGGCGGCTGGTAGATCATGCCCCGAGTTCTGTCAAATGAGGAATCCGGCAATTTAAAACCTGCTCTGGCAGCGGCTCGTTGCAGGCTCATCCAGACGCCCACTTCCCGGTTATGGAAAGTCATCACCATCCAGCCATTGGGCTTCAGGACGCGATGGCACTCCCGAAAAACCCGGTAAAGCATGTTCTCGTAATGATCCGCGGTCTTTTCAGTCTCAAAACCTGCATGCCGGGTCTGGATGGCCTCGTCCTTATTGTCTATTACTCCTTTTAATCTCAACTCCTCCTTGAGCCAAACCGCCCAGAAATCGCACAGCTCGGCGTATTGGACATTTCCGCCGAATGGTGGATCGGTTATTACGATGTCAACGGACCTATCCTCAATGGGTAGCTTATGAGCCGACCTTGTCAACAATAGGCAGGTTTTATCGCCTTTCAGATCCTTTTGGGTACCGGCAAATTTAGTAAAAATGCCGATAGCCTTTTGAGATTCCTTTTTACCCTTCAAAACCGTGTTATTCCCGCCCTTGAATCTCTGTTCGAACATTCTCCAGACATTCATCTCATAGCATACATTTGGGATCCAATAAGCGTGGTGTTGCCAACCATGGCCTGTATCACTTGTTAAGTTAGAGGTCCATGATATTGTTGCACTAAATGTAAACGTTAAAGTGCCCTTGACTTCGTTATTACTACTTATATTGCCTATGGCTTTTTTCAGCCTTGCGTTGGCTATTAAATTCCTTTTAGTAAACAACTTGTAAAAATGCGTTATTCCTTTTTTGAATAAAGAATGGTCTTTTTCTAAATCTCCATCAGGGAATTTGTCTTTGGGGTATACCAACTTTTCAGCCCGTACTATTTTATCGAACGATCTCTCAATTTTCTTATATAGCCCAATATCCGAACCATCCGCCGGTTTTATTCCGCCTTTTCCACAATGGCAGGAATATTTTACCGATACAATCTCATCCCCGATTTTCGTGCATTCGGATGGGACTAGAAGCCCTTTGCACTTTGGGTTTGTGCATACGTATCTGCCGGCCCCCTTTTTCTTGGCCTTGGCCAACACTATCGGTTTTCTGCAGCAGCGGCATTTAAATACATTGCTCCATTCATACCATTCGGCAACAGCTTTCTTACTTCTGCACTTTGGACATTCCGTATAATACAGTTCAAGAATATCATTCTTGACTTTCTCTTCAAGTTTACTGAACCCCTCTTCCATGGCATCCAAGTCTACCGGCATCACCTCCATCTTGGTGATGAAGGTTGCCATGGGGTTTAGGTCAACTCCTATAACTTTTCTCCGCAGTTTAAGCCCTTCAACTACTGTAACCCCACCTCCGCAGAACGGGTCCAAGATAACGTCACCTGGCTTGGTATAATGTTTAATCAGATAGGAAAACACATTATGCGGTCGGCGAGCGAAGTAACGATGCATGGTATAAATAGCGGTATGCCCTTGTGCCAGCACCGGGGCCTGTATGGGTCTTATGATGTCGTCCTTCGGCTCCTCAACAGCCTTGTACTTCTCGATTTCTTCGGCCACAGTGAGATTCTTGTGAAGTTTTAATTCATTCATATAGCCACCTCGCTTCATTTTAGCCTCCCCGCCAGCGCCAGCGGAATCTTCTTGCGCAAGCTCCCCGGCCCGCCCTGCTCCCGGGCCTCCAGCAGCACTATGTACAATCCCATGGGGCAGATCCTCCCCTGCTCGTCCCGGCCGTCCCACACCAGGCTGCCCTCCCGGGAGAACTCCCTCTGCGCCGCCGGGACGCGGACCAGGCGGCCCAGCCGGTCGAAGATCTTGACGGTGACCGCCGAGCGCTGCCAGCCCAGGCTGAAGAAGATGATGGTCCGGTCCTGGTGGCCGTCGCCGTCCGGCGAGAAGGGGTTGGGCTCGGCGTTCACCTCGGCCCCGGCCGCCGGCCTTTCGATGTAGACGCTGTTGGCCGCCCCGGGTGTGGACTTGTAATCGGAGACGCAGCCTCCCCATGAGGTCGGCTGGTTCGGGTCCAGGAACGGGTTGACCCGCTCCAGCGACCGCCCTTCGGCTCCTCCCCAGGACGAGTAATATCGGACCTGATCCGCCGGCGCCCCCCGGCCGTCCCGCAGTATTATGAGATCGGTGTCGTTGTTGAGCGAAGGCCAGGTGCCCACGGGCTTGAGCCTGAGGCAGGCCACCGGCGGCTGGTCCGCGATGGAGGTGATGATGGCGTATTCCCCGGGGCCAAGCGCCCGGCCCATGGTGTCCAGTACCCGGGGCTGGGCGGCGGCGTCCTCTATGGTCCAGTTCCCCAGGTTTATCTCCATGCCGGAACGGTTGAAAATCTCGATCCACTCGGCCTGGCCGGTGGGCGGCCCGTACATGATCTCGTTCAGGGCCAGCGGGCTTCCTGCGGTGACCGTCATCTCCCGGAAGTTGTTCCGGGCGTATTCGTCCAGGGAGCAGCGGACCGTGGCCGCCAGGCGGTGCTGGCCCTCGGGCAGTCCCGGCATCTCCACCACAAGCTCGACCAAGGAAGAACAGGAGACGGCCGAGGCCAGGCCCCAAATCCGTTCCCCGTCATTGTGGACCGAGTCCCGGTTGTCGTCGCTGAAAACCGTGAGGACGATTCCCCCTGCCGGGTTCTGGCCGGCGTTGGAGACGAGCGCCGTCACCTTGAAGGGCGTCATGGCCGGTACCGCTGCGGGCTCGGTTGAGAGCCGGGCCAGCTCGACGTCATAAGGCGGGGGCACGTTGGAGTATCCCGGGGTGGGCTTGGGGAATCCCTGCCAGTCGGCCGGCCGGTTGGCGTCGGCCCCGTCGGCCCGCAGACCCAGCGACCAGCCGCAGGCGGCGGTGTCCACGAACTCCCCCCGGACCCACAGCCCGGCGCTGGCCGCGGTGGCCTCGTAGGTCTGGCCTCCGGCCCCGTACTGCATGAAGTCGACCATGGTGTCCCGGCTGGCCCCGGTGAACAGGGCCACCGAGGCCTTGGTGTTGGGCATGTTGTTGGTGATGCCGGCCGCCTCCTCGTAGAGGTCCCGCTCGGTGTCCGTCCCGTCGAGGCGGAGATGAATCAGCACGAACCGGCCCGGCCCCAGCACGAAGCCTTCGGGAAAAATGTAGTGCGGCGAGCGGCCGGGATAGAGGTCCCAGCCGGAAAGGTCGCGCGGCTCCGGGTCGGGATTATAGAGCTCGACCCACTCCTTGCCGGTGTCGCCGGAGCGGTCCATGTAATAGCCCACCTCGTTGATGCAGACCCCGGCCTGCGCCCCGTGGTATAAAAAAATAGTGGCCGCCGCCACGCCGACAAGCAAAGTGATTCTTGACATCAGTCTCAATATCTGGCTATACGATCGAACAGAAACAATCCGGATGCGCTCGCCCGCTAATTTACCTATCGCCGCTTTTTTGATTTCCGTATTCGTTTTCTGATTTGTAGCCGTCAGTCGGTCATCGGCAGGCGGACGGTGAAGCGGCTACCCTTGCCCGGGGCGCTCTCCACCGAGATGGTGCCGCTGTGGGTCTCGATGATCTCCTTGACCACCGACAGCCCGATGCCGGTGCCCTGGCGGGTGTGCACCTTCTGGTCGGTGCGGTAGAAGCGGTCGAAGATGTGGGGGATGTCCTTGACATCGATCCCGATGCCGGTGTCGGCCACGTGCACCTCCAGCTTCCACAAGGCGTCCTCCAGCCGCCAGCCGCCGGTCTCGATGGTCACCGTCCCCCCCTCGGGGGTGAACTTGATGGCGTTGTCCAGCAGATGGCTGAAGGTGAAGCGCAGGGCGGTGAAGTCCCCCTTGCACGGCGAAAGGCTTTCCGGCACCTTCCGCACCAGGGCCACCCCCTTGTTGCGGGCCAGGGGCTCCATGTCGCCGGCCACGCTGTTGAGTAGCTTCACCAGGTCGACGCTCTCGTGCCGCAGGCCTATCTGTCCCATGCTGGCCTGGCGGTAGTTGATGATCCCGTCCAGGATGGTGTTCAGCCGTTCCCCCTCGTCCACGATGATCTTCAGCAGCTCGGCGTTCTGCTGGTGGTTGGCGACCGCGTCCTCGTGGAGGATCTCGGCGTAGCCCTTGATCACCGTCAGCGGGGTCCGCAGCTCGTGGGAGATGTTGGTGACGAACTCGTCCTTGAGCTTGTCGTAGTCCCCCGCCTGGCTGCGGGCCGTGAACAGCCAGCCCAGGCGGTTCAGCTTGGCCAGCCGCCAGTAATGGGAGCTGACCAGCACCTCCCTGCCGTCCTGGGACACGATATAGTCCTGCTCGTTGTCGATGGCGTCGCCCCCCTCCAGCGCTTTCTCCCGGGGCTGAACCGCTGGGCCGGGCTGGTTGAAGACCGCGTTCCAGTTCTTGCCGGCCAGGTCGCCGGGCTTCCATCCGGTCATCCTCTCCACCATGGCGTTGGCGAAGGCGATCCGGCCGTCGGGCTCGGCCAGGATCAGGCTGGCAGGCAGGCTGCCGATCATCTGCTGCCTCTGCTCGTTCAGGGAATCCGAGTTCTTCCGCTGCTCCTCGGACTTGTCCTTGAGGCGCATCAGGTCCAGGTTGTTCAGGCGCTGCTGGTGCAGCTCCTCCTTGGTCTGCTTGAAGTCCTGCCTCAGCCTCTCGACCGACTCCTCATCCCGGCCGCGGCGCAGCATCTGCCAGACGCCCCACCAGGCCAGCAGGCCCCCGGCCGCCAGGGCCGCCCCCCTGACGAAGGCCAGGTTGTCCACCAGCATCGCCGCCGCCAGCAGGGGCACGGCCGCCAGGAGCCACAGCCACTGGTTCATGTTCAGTCCCTGGCGTTCCCGATGATGGACTTGACCAGTTCCAGCAGCCGGTTGGGGCTGAAAGGCTTGGTGATGTAGTCGCTGGCCCCCAGGTTAAGCCCCTGCTCACGGTCGCGCTCCTGTCCCTTGGCCGTCAGGAAGACCACCGGGATCCCCTGGAGATCGGCGTCGGCCTTAACCTGCTGGCAGACCTCGTAACCGGTCAGACCGGGCATCATCACGTCCAGCAGGACCAGGTCCGGCTTCTCCTGGCGGATGCGGTCCAGGCCGGTGACCCCGTCGTTGGCCGAGATGACCGCGTAGCCCTCCTGCTCCAGCTTGAACTTGATCACCCGTGCGATGTAGGGCTCGTCGTCGACCACCATGATCTTTTTCTGCATACGCTCCTCGCTTGGGGGATTGTATCTGTTTTCTTTTTATCTCACCTGGGGATGGTGAAGGCGAACCGGCTGCCCTGGCCGTGGACGCTCTCCACCCAGATGCTGCCGCCGTGGGCCTCCACCACCTTCTTGCACAACGGCAGTCCCAGCCCGGTTCCGGCCTTGCGGCCCAGCCGCCTTTTCTCCACCTGGTAGAACTTCTCGAATATCCGGTCCCGCTCCTCCTCGGGGATGCCCTCGCCGGTGTCGGACACCGAGACCTCCGTGAACTTTGGCCGCTGGGACACCTTCAGGGTCACCCGGCCGCCCCTGGGGGTGAACTTGATGGCGTTGGAGATGAGGTTGGACATCACCCGGATCAGCTTGCCCTCGTCGGCCTGAACCAGGTGGACGGCCAGGTCCTCCTGCAGGACCTGGACCTGGCGTTCCGAGGCCAGCGGCGAGAAGTCCTCGATGGTCCGGGCCACCAGCTGGCCGATGTCGATCTCGGCCTTCTCCAGCTTCAGCTCCACCGCGTCGTACTTGTAGCCGTCCAGGAAGTCGTTGAGCATCTCCAGCATCCGGCGGCTGTCGTTCATGGCGTTGCCCAGGAACTGCCGCTGGTCGCTGTTCAGCGGCCCCAGGCTCCCGTCCAGGGCCAGGTCCAGGGTGGCGATCACCGCCGACAGCGGGTTGCGCATGTCGTGGGAAAGCATGCCCACGAACTCCTGGCGCAGCTCCTCCAGGTTGCGCTGCTCGGTGATGTCCTGGTGCAGGATCACCAGCCCGGCGTGGGGCCGGTCCGGCTGCTCCACCGGGAAGGAGATGATCTTGAGGTAACGACGGCCCTTGAGCTCCACCTCCACCGGCCCCACCGTCCCGCTCTGGGCGGTGGCGCAGCTCTGGTAGAAGTCCAGCAGCGGCTTGGGATCGGTCAGCCTCTCCACCATCTGGGGCACGATGTCCCGGACCAGGTCGGCCCCGGGCCTGACCTGGCCGTCCAGCTTCCACTGCTGCTCGTAGCTCTGGTTGCTCATGATGACCTTGAAGTCCAGGTCCAGCATCAGCAGGCCCTCGGGCATGGAGTTGATGATGGCCCCCACCCGGCTGCCCTCGCGGCGGATCTCCTCGTAGAGCATGGCGCTGCGCAGGGCGAAGGTCACCAGCGGGGCGATCTCCTGGAGCAGGGACTGGTCCTCGTGGCCGAAGTAGCTGGGCATGACCGAAAGCGCCGACAGGGCGCCGATGGCCCGGTCCTTGACCTTGAGGGGCACCCAGATTCCGGAGCGCAGCCTGGCCGAGGCCGAGGGCGGAACGTAGCGGGGATCCCCCTGAAGGTTGGGTATGATCTCCGGCGCCCCCCGGGCGATGACCTCGGCCGTCACCTCCTTGATCTCGGCCAGCCGCTCCGGCTCCAGCCGTATGCCGGCGCTCCTGACCATCCCCAGGAAGCCGCCGTCCGAGTCCCGGGCCATGATCGACTTGCCGCTCCAGCGGTCGGCCACGTCGTCGTAGAAGTATATCCCCATCTCCTCGGCCCGGATCTCCTTGGCGATGGTGCGGATCATCAGGGAAAGCAGGCTGCCCACCTGCAGCACCGAGCCGGCGGCGAATCCGATCTCGTATAGCTTGTCGCGAAGCTGGTTCCGGCGGCGGACGTTGACCAGCGACTTGATGTGCTCCACCGTCCGGTAGAGCAGGCCGCACAGCTCGTCGATGGCCGGAAGCTGCCCCGCCTGGAAATCACCGCCGCCCGCCCTGGCCAGCACCACCAGACCGGAGACGTTGCCGTGCTTGGCCAGCGGCGAGACCACCAGCGACCGGGCGTCCCCCAGCAGGGGCTCCAGCCTCTTGAGGCCAAGGGCCTCAGCCGGCCGCCCGGCCGGCCCGGAATGGATGATGGAGCGCGTCTCGGCCACCGCGGCCTCGGCCAGCCCGGGCGAGAGCTCCATCTCCTGCCCGGCCGGCTCATCGGTCCGGGCCAGCCCGACCGAGGCCATCAGCCGGAACTGCTCGCCCTTCTCCCTGGTCAGCAGCATGGCCCCGTCGTAGGGGACGATCCTCTGGACCTCCTTGAGGAGAGACTGTGCGAAAAGTTCGAGGTCCCCCAGGTTGCTGATGGCCGCGGTCAGCTCCCTGAAGCCGTTGATGAAGCTCTCGTCCAGATTGCGGAAGACACCCAGGACCCCGCCCTCGGGGCGGGCCAGAGGCGAAAGCCGGACAGCGTAATGCCGCTCGTCGATGGACAGGCTGCGTTGGGCCTCCGCCTGCCCGCCCTTCGAGATCTCCTTCACGGCCGAGGCCAGCCACTGGCCGCCCGCGGCCGGGCCCCGCAGCCCGGAGGCAGCCGGCTGTCCGTCCTGGAAAAGCCCGCTGGCCGCGGCGTTGGAGAAGATGACCCGCCCCTGGTCGTCGAACATGGCCAGCCCCTGGGGAATGGCGTCTATGATGCCCTCGGCCTGCTGCTTGCCCTTGAGCAGCTCCCCCCTCCGGTGCATGGCGTGGAGCGCGCCCGTGGCCTGGGCGGCCAGCAGCCGGAGCTGGCCGCCCAGTTCCCCGTCGGCGTTGACCGGCGACGGGGAGCAGAGTTCCATCACCCCGAACCAGACGCCGTTGGCCGAAAGCGGCCAGGCCGCGCGGCAGGCGGTCCCGCCGCCCGCCGGCATTTGGACCTCCCGCTGCTGGAAGCCGTCGCTCAGCACCCGGTCCAGCCAGGCGGCGTCCGGTCCCTGGTCGCAGGGCGCCCCGGGGACCAGTGTCCGGGTCGAGTAATCCCCGTTCCTGGGGTCGCGCAGGTGCACCGCCAGGCCCAGACCGTCCAGCGCCGGAGCCAGCGCCTGGGACACGTCCGTCCACAGCTGCTCGCGATCCTCGGCCACGGCGGCCGCTTCGGCTATCCGCAGAAGCGCCTCCTGGCTGACGCTGCCTGTGCTTTTTCCTGGTTCTTTGTCTTTCAACTTTTCGCCGTCAGTTTCTGGCAGAATATGCCGGCCATTCCCGGGTCGAACTGGCTGCCGGAGTTCTCCCGGACCTCGCGCAGCGCCTGCTCCTTAGTGAAGGTTGGCCGGTAGGTGCGCTCCATGGTCATGGCGTCGAAGGCGTCGGCCACCGAGATTATCCGGGCGAACAGGTTGATGTCCTCCCCCGCCTTGCCCGAGGGGTACCCCTGGCCGTCGTAGCGCTCGTGGTGCTCGCCGATGGCCGGCAGGATGTCGTCGATGTTGGCCACCGGAGACATGATGGCCAATCCCATCTGGGGATGCTGCCTCACCAGCTCCCATTGCTGCGGACTGAGGTCGCCCCGGTTGTTGAGGATGCTGTCCGGCAGGCCGATCTTGCCGACGTCATGCAGCAGGGCGGCCAGTTCCAGCCTTTTGGCCGCCCGGCCTTCGATCCCCAGTTCCTGGGCGATCATGAGCGAGTGCTTCCTCACCCGCTCCGAGTGGCCCCGGGTCCTGGGATCCTTGGCATCGATGGCCTCCACCATGCTGCGGACGGTTCCGAAGAAAAGGGCCTCCAGGTCCTGGTAGAGCCGGTCGCTGTCGAAAAACAGGGCGGCATAGGCGGCCAGGGTGGCCAGCAACTTGAGGTCGCCCGAGCGATAGCTGCCCCGCTCCTTTGGCCCCAGGGCCAGCCCCCCTATCGTCCCCCGGTTGCTGACCGTCAGGGGCATGGCGATGTGGCTGCGCTCCTCAACCGAAGCCCGGCCCAGGTGGCCGGCTTTTTCTGCCAAGGCCAGGAGCTGGCTTCTCTCTTCCTCTGTTTCCGTCTTCAAGAAGTAGAGCAACCGCCCCGGGCCGCTGAGCAGCAGGCATCCGCCCGAGGCCCCCACCGACTCCAGGGCGGTCTCCAGCACCGCCCCGGCCCGGGCCCCGGGGTCCTCGGCCCGCCCCAGCCGTTCGCTCATCTCGAACAGGATGGCCAGCTGCTCGTAGCGGTCGACGATCTCCCGGGTGAGCGACAGGGACTCGTTCTCCTGCTGGCCCATCTCGACCGCCAGTTCCCGGATCAGCCGCGAGACTTGGGGCATCTGCTCGGCCGGGCCGATTATCTCGGCCTGCAGTCCGAACTCGGGAATGTCCACCGTTGCCGCCCCTTCCGGCTCGGCTGTATATTTTACCCGGGCCAGGGGCAGCAGCCTGATCTCGAAACCCAGGTTTGAGGCCACCGTTCCTAAAATAGCCCTCAGCTTGTCTGAGGGGATAAGCGTCTGTGGTGTGTGCACGGCGGGGTTAAATATATCAGATTCGTGGGAAATGTCAACAAGTTTCTCTTGACTTTGCCGCAAGGCTCTGCTAAACTAACTGCGATATGAAACTCGCGGCGATGATTCATGCCCAGGATTGACGAACTGCTGCGCCTGTTGGTCGCCCAGCAGGGGTCGGACCTGCACATCAAGGCCGGCCAGCCGCCGGTCTTCCGGGTCCACGGCCAGTTGATGCGCTCCGCCCTGCCGGTGCTGGCCGAGGCCGACACCAAGGAGCTGCTCTACGAGATCATGAACGAAGAGCGGCGGATGAAGTACGAGCGCACCAACCAGCTGGACATGTCCTACTCCATCCCCGGCGTCTCCCGCTTCCGGGTCAACGTCTTCCGCCAGAAGGGGGCGGTGGGGGCGGTGCTCCGGGTCATCCCCCTGTCCATCAAGACCATCGACCAGCTGGGCCTGCCCCAGGTGATGAAGAAGGTCTGCATGCTGCCCCGGGGCCTGATCCTTGTGACCGGGCCCACCGGAAGCGGCAAGTCCACCAGCCTGGCGGCCATGATCGACCTGATCAACGAGCACCGTTCCTGCCACATCATCACCATCGAGGACCCCATCGAGTTCCTCCACCGCGACAAGAGGGCCTGCATCAACCAGCGGGAGGTGGGCATCGACACCCACTCCTTCGCCAACTCGCTCAAGCACGTCATGCGGCAGAACCCGGACATCATCCTGGTGGGCGAGATGCGCGACCTGGAGACCATCTCCCTGGCCATCACCGCCGCCGAGACCGGACACCTGGTGATGGCCACCCTGCACACCGCCGACGCCGCCCAGACCGTGGACCGGATCATCGACGTCTTCCCCCCGGGCCAGCAGCAGCAGGTGAGGCTGCAGCTGTCGACCACCCTCCAGGCCATCTTCTCCCAGACCCTGCTGCCCCTGGCCGACGGCCAGGGCCGGGCGGTGGCCTACGAGGTCCTGCTCTGCACCCCGGCCATCCGCAGCCTGATCCGCGAGGGCAAGACCCATCAGCTTTACAGCACCATCCAGAGCGGCTCCAAGTTCGGCATGATCACACTGGACAACTGTCTCAAAGAGCTTTGCCAGAAGGGGCTGGTCACCATCGAGGAGGCCATGGGCAAGTCGTCCAACCCGCTCGAGTTCGAAAAAATGGTGATGAAGGCCTGACCGCCATGGAGCTATCCAGCCTCCTGACCCACATGGCCCAGCAGCAGGCCTCCGACATGCTGCTCAAGGTCGGCAGCCCGCCGCTGCTGCGGATCATGGGCGACCTGATGCCCAGCAAGCTGGCGGCCGTCTCCCCGGACGACATCCGGGGCATCATCACCGGCATCCTCACCCCGTACCAGTGGCAGAGGTTCCAGGAGGAACTGGAGCTGGACTTCGCCTACAACCTCCCCGGCACCGGCCGCTTCCGGGTCAACGTCTTCCAGCAGCGCGGCTCGCTGTCCATGGTCTTCCGCCTGGTGCCGGAGCGCATCCCCGGCATCGACGAGCTGGGTTTCCCGGCGGTGCTCAAGGAGATCGCCATGCGGCCCCGCGGCCTGGTGGTCATCACCGGACCGGCCGGCTGCGGCAAGTCCACCACCCAGGCGGCCATGATCGACTACCGCAACGCCTACGACCCCTGTCACATCATGACCGTCGAGGATCCGGTCGAGTTCGTCCATTCCGACAAGAAGGCCATCGTCAACCAGCGGGAGCTGGGCCGCGACACCCTGACCTTCGCCGACGCCCTGAAATACGTGCTTCGGCAGGACCCGGACGTCATCCTGATCGGCGAGATGCGCGACCTGGAGACCATCCAGCTGGCCATCACCGCCGCCGAGACCGGCCACTTGGTGCTGGCCACCCTGCACACCACCGACGCCGTCCAGACCATCGACCGCATCATCGACGTCTTCCCCACCCACCAGCAGGACCAGATCCGGATGCAGGTGGCGGTCAACTTCGTGGCCGTGATCTCCCAGATCCTGGTCAAGCGGGCCGATGGCCGGGGCCGGATCGCCGCCTACGAGATCATGACCGGCACCGGGGCGGTGCGCAACCTCATCCGCGAGGCCAAGACCTACCAGCTCCAGAGCCTGATCCAGACCAGCGTCAAGCAGGGCATGACCACCCTCAACCTCTCGCTGGCAAACCTCTACCGCCGGAACCTGATAACGCTGGACGAAGCCATCTCCAAGTCGACCGACCCCGATAACTTCCGCCAGATATTGAAATCTTAAAGAGCGGATACGGCCCGGCGGGTCCGGGCCGGCGGCCGCCTCACCCGGCCGCTTGAAGCCTTTCCTTTTCCCTCCGCAGAAGATCCAGCTCCCCCTGCATCTCCCGCTCCAGGTCCTCCAGCATCCTCATCTTGTCCGCGGCCGCCCCCCTCGGCAGCTGGCGGTCATTCGCTTCTTCGCTCTCACCGGCCGCTGTTCCCGCCTGGGCGGGCGGCGGGAGCGCCGGACCGTCAGCCGGTTCCTTGACGGCGGGCGCGGGGGTTTCCCGGATTGAAATCCCTGCCGCTTCGGCCCACGCCCCGGGGACCGCGTCCGGCGCGGCTTGGGCCGAGGCCTCGGGCAGTTCTGCCTTCTGTAAGGGTTGGAACGCGGGCGCCTCGGAGGCTCCCACTGGAGCGGGTCCCATTTGTGACGGCGGCTCCGGCGGCGGGGCGGCAACACCGGCCAGCGCCTCCTCGTACATGGTTTCCACCGGTACATACCCCTTATCCGCCGCCGCGGCCGGCTCCTTCGCTTCCCGTGTTTCTCCGGCCGCGCCGACGGCCTGCGATTCGGGAACAGGCTCGAGGTTCTCCCCGGCCTCATTTTCCAACGCGGCGGGCTCCGGCACGGCCGGCGTCTCCGACAAGGGCGGGGCCTGGGGAACGGGGATATCCGAAACGGCCGGAGCCTCCATGGTTTCCGGTCCCGCGCCCCCCTGTTCCGGGAATTTCTCAAACTCCGCGCTGTGGAACTCCTCCACCCCTCGCACCTGGGCCTCCAGCAGGTCGAGCTCCTTGAGCAGGTCGTCGTCCAGGAACGGTTCCATCGGGGCGTCGGCCTGGTCGGCCGTGGCCGCCAGGACCCCGGCCAACTCGGACTTGGAGACCTGGGACTCCAAATCGTCCAGCTGCCGCAGCAGATCGCTCTCGGTAACCAGTTCCTCGGGGGCTTCCGGGAAGGATACTGGTTGTAGCCCGGCCGGCGGTGGAGTTGAACGCTCCCCAGGCTCGGCAGCCGGGGCCTCGGCGGTTGCCGTTCTATCCTGGGAAGAACCTTCCGGCTGCCTCTCCACCCCGTTCACCATGGTCTCCAGCCGCGAAAGCTCGTCCAGCAGGTCATGACCCTCCTGCTCCCAGGGGGTGATCAGCGGCTCGTTCTCTTTGAGCAGCCTGACCTGGCGGCTCCTGATGGCTTCGTTGGCCAGGTCGAAAGCGGTCTGGGCGGCGTCCACCAGGTTGTGCCTCTGGTAGAGGAAGCCGAGGTTGAAGCGGAAGTCCGGGTTGTCCGGATCGAAGCCGATGGCCTTCTTGCAGTAGCGCTCGGCCTCGGCCAGCCGGTCCTTGAACATCCCCAGCGCCAGTCCCAGCTGGCTGCAGAAATGGCTGGTCTCCGGCTCCAGCTGCACCGCCCGGTAGAGGTAGTCCACCGCGTCCTGGAAATTCTTCTGCTCCATGCAGGTCAGCCCGGCCAGGTAGCATTTCTCGGCCTCGCTCGGGGTCTGGGGTTCCTTGATCACGTACTTGCCCGACAGCTCGTCCAGGAAACGGTCGTAGTCGATGCGCTTGCCGGGGTTGGTGAGAGTGCGGTAGGCCAGGCTGTAGAGGCCGAATTCGGCCTGCTCGCCCTTGTCCTGCCTCTCCCGGATCAGCAGCTGGCGGTAGGCGTTGGCGATCTCGGCGGTGCTGGCCTGGCGGCCCACGCCCAGTATGGAGTAGTGGTCGTTCATTTGGCCGCGGACTCCTGTTTCTGCAGCTTCTCCAGCCTGGACTTGGTGCCCTCCAGAAGCTGCATGACCGCGGTCAGGTTCTGCTGCTTCTCGGCCACCTCCTGGGCCACCCGGTCGCGCTCCTGGCCCCACTGCTCGCAGATCTCGGCCAGCTCCTGGATCTCGGAGCGCTGCTGGTTGGTCCTGTCCTCCATCTCATGGAACTCGCGCCGTCTCTCCTCGATGGCCTGCTCCAGCTCGCTCTCCTCCACCCTCTTCTCGGCGATGAACTGGACCAGGTTCTGCACCTCGACCTTGGAGGACTTGAGCCACTGGGCCAGGTTCTCCTCGCCCTTGCGCAGCTCGGCCATCCTCTGGTTGATGTCGGCCTCCTGCTTTTGCACCCGCTCCAGGCGCTTGTCCAGCTCGATCCCCTCCTGGATGCGGGCCGTCAGCTGCTGGCTGACCTCCTCCAGCTTGCCCTGTTTGTCGCGCAGCAGCTGCTCGAACTCGATCAGCTGCTTGCGCCCCTGCTCGATCTCGGCCTCGTGGGCGGCGCGCTCCTCGCGCATCTTCTTTACCTGGGCCGCCAGGTCGTTCTCCTCGGCCCGGAACATCTCCAGCCAGCGGTTGTGATCGCCGGCCTCGGACTCCACCTTCTTCAGGTCCTTGCGCCTGGCATCGAGCTCCTTCTCCAGCTCCCGCTTTTTCCTCTCCGTTTCCTCCAGGTTGGAAGGGTCGCCGGGCGCGGCCGCCGCCGGGGCCCGGCCGCCGGCCAGCAGCAGAAGAATCATGAGCAGGAGAAGGGCGGCCGCCTGCCCGGCCAGGTAGGGGACGGGCAGGGCGGTCGGGGCCGCGGCTGATGGCGCGGCGCCGTCCGACCGCAGGTAGACCGCCCCTATCCTTTCCTTGCCCAGCAGCACCGGCGCCGCCGTCCACAGGCCGCGCTTTCCTTCCTTGCCAGCCGGCTCGGCTTGCGACAGCAGGCCCTCGGAGCCCAGCGGCTTGATCCCCGAAGGTAAAGCCAGCGCCCCGCCCGCCGCCTTCTCGTCGGTGGAGGCCAGCACCTGGCCCTTGAGATTGCAGACGGTGACCAGCGCCACTTCGGGGTGGTCGGTTTTGGCCTGGGCCAGCAGCTCGGACAGGCTGAGGTCGTCCTGGGAGGCCAGGGGCTCGGCCAGGCTGCGGCCCAGGCCCTTGGCGATGACCTCGGCCTTGATCGCGGCCGGGTCCTGTCCGGGCGGGACGGCGGCGCCCGGCGCCCGGCGGTGCGACAGGTATGACAGCCCCCCTGCCGCCAGCACCGCCGCCAGCCCCAGTATGGTGATGACGCCTTTTTTCACGGTATCTCAACTATAGATATATAGTATATACCAACATGCCCTTGCCCTGCCCGCCGCCCAAGCCCCGGCCATACCACTCCGGGCTGCCGGGCGTCCGGGCGCGGGGTAAGTCGTTTAATAGTATAGACTATTGACTTCCAAGTGTCAAGCGAAAAATCAAACATTTTAACACTTGGCCTGCGGTTGCCGGCTGCCGGCTCGGCCGCTTGATTTTGGCCACAAAGCCGATTTCACTATTTACTTTCCCACCCTTTTCCGTTATAATTAATGCATGAATCCCCCGCCCCAAGACCTCCCCGGCCGCCTGATTGCGGTCGAGGGCCTGGACGGCTCCGGCAAGTCCACCCAGATCTACCTGGTGAAACGCTGGCTGGAGCTGGAGGGCTACAAGGTTTTCTTCACCGAGTGGAACTCCTCACTGCTGGTGCGCAGCGCCACCCGCAAGGGCAAGAAGCGCCAGCTGCTGACCCCGACCACCTTCGCCCTGATCCACTGCACCGATTTCGCCGACCGCTACGAGCGGGAGATCCTGCCCCTGCTCTCGGCCGGCCACGTCGTCCTGGCCGACCGCTACATCTACACCGCCTTCGCCCGGGACGCCTCCCGGGGCTGCGACCGGGAGTGGATCCGCAGCCTCTACGGCTACGCCCGCCACCCCGACCTGACCTTCTTCTTCGACGTCCCGCTGGAGACCGCGTTGAACCGGATCCTGGACGGGCGGCCGCGGCTGAAGTACTACGAGGCCGGCATGGACCTGGGGCTGGCCCAGGACGAGTACCAGAGCTTCCGCCTGTTCCAGGGACGCATCTACCAGGAATACCTCTCCATGGCCCCTGAGTTCAACTTCATACGCATCGATTCCGACCGCTCCCCCGAGGTCATGCACCGCGAGGTGCGCCAGGTGATCTCCCAGCGCATCGACCTCCCCGCCTACCGCTGGAGGAGCAGAAACCCGTGAGCCGCCGCTTCTACGGCCGGGGCCTGCCCGGCGTCGACCTGGCCCTGCTGCGAGGCAAGCTGATAGTCATCGAGGGGGCCGACGGCTCTGGCCGGACCACCCACACCGCCATGCTGCGCGACTGGATGGAGCGCAGCGGCTACGCCACCGAGGAGGTGGGCTTGAAGCGCTCCAACCTGGTGGCCGCCGAGCTGGACCGGGCCCAGCAGGGCAATACCCTGGGCCCCATCACCCAGACCCTGTTCTACGCCACCGATTTCGCCGACCAGCTGGAGAACAAGATCATCCCGGCGCTGCGCTCCGGCTTCATCGTCCTGGCCGACCGCTACATCTACACCATGATGGCCCGGGCCATGGTCCGCAAGCTGGACCAGGACTGGGTGCGGAAGATGTATAGCATCGCCCTGGTGCCCGACGCCGTCTTCTACCTTGACGTCCCCCCCAAGGTACTGGCCGGGCGCATCTTCCGCAAGGGACGCCTGTTGGACTACTGGGAGTCGGGCATGGACGTCCGCCGCACCGGGGACATGTACTCCAACTTCATCAAATACCAGGACCAGGTCCGGTCCGAGTTCCGCCGCATGCGTAACCAGTACGGCTTCGATGTGGTCAACGGCAACCGCTCGCCCCGGGTGGTCCATCGCGAGCTTCAGGGCAAGATCCAGAACCTTTTGGGCATTTGAGATGACCGACATGGTACAGGGACCAGACAGTAAAGGCCAGCCGGCGGCCCCGGCCAAGAGCGCCCCGGCCAAAAAGACCGCCAAAAACGCCAGGCCCGAGATGGAGAGGGAGATGACCTCCCGCCTCAGCTACCTCCGGCAGGCGGCCAGGGAGTCAGGCCACAATTACGTCATCAACCTGGAGCACGACCTGATCCGGCTGGCCGAGGCGGTCCGGGAGATGTTCCGTTCCAAATCCGGCCCCGGCAAGCGTGAGTTGGAACGGCTGGAGAAGGCCCTGGCCCTGGCCGATGATGTCAAACTGAAGCCGGCCAAGGGCCGCCGCAAGGACCTGCGGCGGATAGAGGGGGCCGTCGCCTCCATGGAGAAGCTGCTCGTAAAAAAAAAGTAGGACGCCCCTTTCCTGACTCCCCGGGCCGCCCCTCGCCCCTGGCCTCGGCCCTCGCCTCCTCGCTTCAAAAACAGCTGGCCCGGTTCCGAAAACACCTGGCCGCCTGCCGGGTCTCTCCGGCCCCCGACCCGGTTCACGACCTCAGGGTCGCCATCAGGCGTCTGCGCGCCCATTTCCGGGCGGCCCGGCTGGCGGCGCCCGGGGTCGGATCGATCGAGGCCGTCGCTGGGCTTCGCCTGCTGATGCGCCGACTCAGCCGCTTCCGCGACGTCCAGGTGCAGCAGGGCATGCTGGGGCCGATGGTTTCCGGGCATCCTTCGCTGGCGGTTTTCTTGGAACATCTGAAGTCCATGGAATCATCGGCGGGCTCATGGCTGGCAAGAGAGTTGGCATCGTTTCCGGAGGCGGAAGTCTCCGGCGCCGTTACCGCCGTTCTCGCCGCGCTGCTGAAGGTGGACGCCGGAAGCGCCGCCGAAGTCAGGGCCCGCCGGCGTCTTTCAGGCCGGTTTCGGCGTTCCCACCTGCGGCTGCTGGCTCTCCGCTCCGGCATTGATCCCGCCGACCCCGGCACCATCCACCGGCTGCGGGTGGCCTTCAAGAAGTACCGTTACCTGGCGGAGCCCCTGGCCGGAATGTCGGGGAATCAGGATCCCGAGGCCCTGCCCCGCATGCACCAGCTTCAGGGCGCCATGGGCGACATCCAGGACCTGGCCGTCCTGCTCCGGGACCTTCGCTCCTGGGCGGCAAGGAGCGAAAACCGGCGGGAGTTGGATCCTTTGACGCGCCTGCTGGCCCTGAGGCTCGGGGAGAATATCTCCTCCTTCATTTCTGCGGCGTCGGAGATGGATTCGTTCGTCTTCCCCTTCGGGCACGCAAAGTGAATCAAGTTGAAAGGCGAACACCATGGACCTTTTCATCCTGAGGCACGGCCTTGCCGAGGAGCGCGACCGCAAGAGGTACCCGGACGACGGTCTCCGCCCTCTCACAATCGAGGGTCGAAAGAAGCTGAAAAAAATTGCCGGGCGTCTGAAGGGATTTGGATACAAGTTCGACTTGGTGCTCACCAGCCCGCTGGTTCGGGCCGGGCAGACGGCCGAGATCGCCGCCGGAATGCTGGGGATCGAAGACTTCGTCCGGCAGACGGCCCATCTGTCTCCGGACGGCGATCCGCGCAAACTGGTGGATGAGGTCGTTGCCAGCCGAAAGGACCGCGTCCTCCTGGTGGGGCACGAACCGTATCTGAGCGGACTGATTTCGGTCTTGCTGTCCGGCCGCAGCGGTCTTCCGATCAACCTCAAAAAGGGCGGGTTCTGCCACCTATCGGTCGGATCGCTCAGGCACGGCTCCTGCGCCGCATTGGATTCGCTGCTGGCTCCGCGGCAGATGATACGGAACTGAGCACGGGCGTGCAAAAACCGGGCGGTTCGAAACGAACCGCCCGGTTGCCTTTTGCGGGGTCACCGGCCTGTGGTCTTTCTAAGCGCCTCGATCTTCTGCCTGGTGCGTTCCAGGTTCCTCCTGGCGTTGGTGTGGCCGGGATCCGCGTTTAGGATCCTCTGCCAGATCCTGAGGGCCGCCTGGTAGTCGCCGGCGCCGAACAGGCTGGTTCCCTCGCGATACAGGGCGTCTATTTCCGCCTTGGAAAGCTTGGGGGGCGGGGCGGGGCGGGCGGGCGGCTTGGGTGTCGCGGCTTCCGAGGCCGTCCTGGCCGGCCTCGGCGGTTCGGCCGCCCGGGCCTCGGGCACGGAAAGCAGCGGCACGGTCAGCTCGCCGTCGAAGACCGTCCTCCTCACCGGCCGGAACCGCTTGGTCAGGGCCAGCTCCAGGTGGTTGACGATCTCGCCCTGGCGTACCGATATCTCCCTCGGATCGTGCGACAGCGGCTCGTATTCGGCCGGGGCCGAGACCGTGTCGATGAACAGCTGCTGCCGGCCGACGGGCACGTTGGAGAAGCGGAAGGTCCCGCCGCCGTTGCTGACCGCCGTCATTCCGGACGGCATCAGCACCACCATCACCCCCGGTATTCCGAAGTCGTCGGGGTCGAAACCGCCGTTCTTGTTGCGGTCGAAGAACACCCGGCCACGGACACCCCCCAGGGCAGACAGGGGGAAGCTGACGCCGGGGCTGCGCCAGCCGCCCAGCTGCACCGTCTGCTCTCCCGGCCCCAGCAGGCTGTACTCGGCCGACAGGGTGGCCAGGTCGAGCTGGACCGTGGTCCGGCCGTTCTGGATGTTGGAAATGGCGTACCGGCCCCGGGCGTCGGTCACCGCCCGCTGGCCGGTGGTGGTCTTGACCGAGATGCCCGGCAGGCCGGGCTCGCCACGGTCCTGCCTGCCGTTTTTGTCCAGGTCGAGGAACACCAGTCCCTCCACCCGGTTGCCGGTCAGGTCGAAGGCCTTCGACAGCGTCATCTTGAAGCGGTTGTAGTCGGGCCGGTAGAAGAAACCCGTGTCCTGGGCGACGTTGCTCTCGTTCCACCAGGCCAGGCTCAGCAGGTAGGTCGGGGTGACGTTGACGCGGAGCTGGAGGTCGGCCACCCAGCGCAGCTGCCGCGGGCCGCGCATCACCCGCTCCGAATTGACGCCGGCCTCGGCCGTCAGCTTCCCGTTCCACTGCCTGGCCCCGGCCTCGCCGCCGGCCCTCAGCCTGAGGGTCCTGCCGTTGTTGGTGGATTTAAGGTCGCGCCAGTTCTCGAACTCGCAGCTGGGCCAGGCCTTGAACCCGTGGTGGGAGTATACCGGCCTCAGCCGGAAGGTCTCCATGCGGTAGGCCGACAGGTTACTCACCCGCTCGTCGCGGTCGGTCAGCCGGTAGCTGACCCGGCCGTCGACCTTCCAAACGCTCTGGACCGCCTCGTATGTCCTCTCGGTAGTCGCGTACCGCCTGGTGTTGGGTCCTCCCCAGTCCAGCTTCTGGTCGGAGGCGTAGTACTTCAGGTTTATCCTGGGAAGCTTGGGGAGGGTCAGGTTGCTGCTCAGGTACCAGGTGTTGGTGATCCAGGGGTAGGTCGTGTCGCCGGCGGCGTTCTGATTTGTGTAATTGCCGTTGAACCTGGTCAGTTCGGTCGGCCGGTACCAGGCGCCAAAGCTGAGCCAGGCGTTGCTTCGCGGGTTCCAGACGTGGTAGCGGCGTCCGAAGTACTCCAGCCTCCCCGAGGCTCCCAGGCTGGTCCCGTTCCAACTGGCGGCCGTGCTCAGGTAAGGCGATCCGTGAACGGTGGTGCCGGCGGACCTGGCCTCGGCCCGGCGCTTCCAGGCGGCGGTGAAGGAGAGGGCGTACTGCCTTCTGGTGAATAGCTCGGTCAGCGACCCGTAGGTGAGGCTGGAACGGTTCAGCGAGTCCGCCGCCTCGGTGTTGGAGTGGCCGGCCAAAAACAAGCTCTGGCGCACCCAGGGGGCCGGCTTGGCCGTCACCATGGACCCGGCCGCGCTGCGGGCGGCCAGCGACGCGTTCCTCCTGAACTGCTCGTGCGGCGTTCCGGCCCAGACCCGCCAGCCAAGCCACTCCCACCCCAGCTCCCATCCCAGGCCCCGGACCAGGCCGGGCATTCCCGAGGCGGAGTACGACATCCTGGTCTGGATGTCGCCGATCTCGAACCCCAGCTTCATCCTCCCCATCTCCACCCCCGAAATCCCGGCCGCCGCCCGGGAGAAGTAGAGCCCCTCGATGGTGCTGAGGTCGGCCGCCAGCCGGGAGGTGACCGAAATCCCCCCCATCCGCTTTGAGAAATCGTACCCCAGGCTGTAGCGGCCCTCGGGTTTTCCGTAATGCCCCCCGTAGAGGCTGTTGCCGGTCTCGGCCGAGCCGGTGACGATCAGACGGTCGCCCTCCTGGGCGGCCGCCGGCCATGCCAGCAGGGCCAGCAACACTATATGTTTATAATACGGGAGCATATTGTTATTCCGGGGCCGTCCCTCTCACCCTCCCTGCTTTGCCTTTTTTAGCGCCTCGATCTTCTCCCTGGTGCGGGCCAGGTTCCGGGACGCGGTGGAATTGCCCGGGTCCGCCTTAAGCGCTCGCTGCCAGACCGCCAACGCCTGCTGGTAATCACCGGCAGAATATAGCTTGGTGCCCTGGGCCAGCAGGGCGCTGATCTCCTCCTGGGATGCCTTGGGCGCCCGGGCGGACTCCCCTCTGGGCTCTGCTCTGGGCCGGCCGGTTTTCCCTTTGTCCACGGCCTTGGCCGCTTTGGCCGCCGGAAGCGGGGTTGCCGCCACCAGGTTGATCTTGGTCTCGGCCGCCAGCAGCTCGCGCCCCCCGTAGTCCACGGTGCTTATCAGCCGGTAAGCGCCCGGTTCAACCGTGGCCGAGATGGGAATGGGGAACAGCCGCTCCGAGAAGGGCAGCACCGCCTGCTTGTCGGCATTGAAACTGAATTTCTCGACCGTCCAGCCAGCTTCGCTCTTGATCTCGATGGTGCCTGAAGGGCGGAGCATGACGTTGCCCTTGTTCCGTATGCCGAGTTCCACCTGCGTCCCTTTGCCGTCCGGCGACTGGCGGGCGCCGAGTGAGATGAGCTCGGCGGACTTGGTGCCGCCTCCAGGAACGGTGACGATGAGCATGGAGCCGATGCGGGCGCTGATGGCGCTCCCGGTGGCGAAGGGCCGGTCCTCGGGCCTGGTCTGGAAGAAGATCGAGGCCAGGTAGGAACCGGCCGCGTCCGGAGGAACCCTGAGGGTGTAGCGCACCTGCTGGCTGGATCCCTGGGCCAGGTTGAACTGCTCCGGGTTGATGAGGAGCCAGGGCTCGCAGGAGAAGGGCAGCGAGCCTCCCTCGGGGAAGCTGAGGTTTCCGCTCCTGTCCATGCCCACGTCGGCAATATAGGCCGCCACCCTGGCCACCGCAGAACCCTTGTTGTCAACGTTGATGATGCCGGTGCGGCTCTCCCCGGGCATGGCCGTCAGTTCGATCTTGGGCGGCCAGACGTTCAGTGATATGGCCCCCTGGGCCAGGCCGGCGGCCGGAGCGAGCAGTAACGCCGCCGCGGTTAGTATATATGCGTTTCTGGTCATTTATTGCATGTCCGGGGATCGGGACGCCTTTACGAAAAAGCGCCCCGATCCGTTTGCCTGTGCTACGGTGTTACCGTCAGGGTGTAGGTGATGGTGTTGGTGTAGGTGCCTGCCGTCTGGTCGCCGGGGATGGTCAGGCTGTAAGCGGTGGTCAAGTCCAAACCCAATCCCGTGACCTTGTATTCCGCGAGCGCCGCAGTGTATCCCACGGCCGCAGCCAACGGAAACTCTCCGCTGACCCAGGGACCGGCTCCGCCCGAGCCCGCATAGGTGAAGTTGACGCTCGGGATGGTCTCCGCGCCCATGGTCAGGTCCTGGTCCTTGTGAAGCTTGAGGTACCAGGCCACGTTCTGGTTGGTCCTGACGTTGGCCACGACGGACTGGGTTGCGTCAGTGGCTCCCGGGTCGAGGGCGTAGTTGATCGCCAGGGTGCTCAGGGTCAACCTCCACACGCCATTGACCACGGCGGTGACTGATACGTCGGCCGTGACGTCGGCTGGTTGAGCCATCGCCATGCCGCCCAGCATCATCACACCCGCGCAGATGAGGATAAGTCTCTTCATTCTGTCTCACCTCCTTTCGTTGTAAAATTAAGGAATTTGTCCGATCGTTTTCTAACGGCTTCGCCGCCTCGGGGAGAGGATCTCCGCGGCGGCGATCGCATTACT
>DHHE01000082.1 GCA_002403115.1 bacterium UBP2_UBA4780
GCGAAAATCCGTTTTATCCGCGTCACCCGCGTTCAATCACTAGTTTATATATCCACCTCCGAGTCGTCCCCCACGTTCAGCCTCCCCAGCTTCCCCCGGACGGTGGCGTTGTCCCCCAGTAGGTAGCCTTGGAGAATCCGGGCCACTATCCGGCGGTTTTCACTGTCCGTTTTCATCGATGGGTGGTCGGCCGGTTATTACCAGCACGCCGGGTGGCTTGGCCCCATATTTTTTAACCTTGGCCAGGCCGCGCAGCGCCTCGTTGACCGATTTCTGTGTAGAGAAGTATTTATGGACATCGGGCTCGATCACTACGATATTCGAGCCCTGGGCGTATCGTTTGTCGTACTTCCCTCGGGTGCCCCTGCTGAAATTATTTTCGGTCAGAATATCTTTTGCTCATTAAATTATCGCGATAAAATCGTTATGGATTCCCGCATGCGCGGGAATGACATAAACACTACATCTCTATGATTTTAATGCGTTCCTGCGATGCGTTTGACCATGCCTGAAAGAAAAAATCTGCGTTGAGCCGTTTTATCCGCGTCATCAGCGTTCGATTAATCAATAGATGTCAACCTCGGAGTCGTCCCCCACGTTCAGCCGGCAGAGCTTGCCCCGGACGGTGGCGTTGTCCCCCAGCAGGGAGCCCTGGAGCATGGCTTTTTCCACCAACACCTTGCTGCCGATGATCGAATTGCTGACCATCGTCTGCTTGATATGGCTCCCGGCGGCCACCGAGACGTGGGGCCCGATGATCGAATGCTCCACCTTGGCGGTGGGGTCGATGAACACCGGCGGGATGACCACCGATCCCGGGAAATCGGGGGCCTTGAAGCCCCCCATCTCCAGCAGGCTGCGGTTGGTCTCCAGCAGGGTCTCCGGCTTGCCGCAGTCGAACCAGCCGTCCACCGGGAAGGTCTCCATCTCCGTCCCCTGCTCCAGCATCACCTGCAGGGCGTCGGTCAGCTGGTACTCGCCCTTGGTGCGCAGCTTGCGGTGGTAGAGCGTCTCGATGGCCTGGAACAGCCCGGCCGTCTCCCTGATGAGGTAGATGCCGACTATGGCCAGCTTGCTCTCGGGATGCTCGGGCTTCTCGACCAATCTGACTATCCTCTTTCCCTCCGTCTCCACCACCCCGAAGCGCCTGGGGTCCTCCACCTCCTTGACCCCGATGAGGCTGGTGGGCCTGTCCAGTAGGGAGCCGAAATCGGCCTTGAAGATGGTGTCCCCCAGGATGATCAGGGCCGGGTCCCGGCCCACCGCCGCCTTGGCCAGGTGGATGGCGTCGCCCAGCCCCTTGGCCTCCTCCTGGACGATGAACGACGTCCGGATCCTGTAATGGGCGTCCACGTAATCCTTGATCATCTCGCCCTTCTGCCCGACGACCATGATCACCTCGTCGATGGGCAGTCCCTCCAGCTGGGCCAGGATGTGCCCGATGATGGGCTTGCCGGCCAGCTCGATCAGCACCTTGGGCGTGCTGTGGGTGTGCGGCCGCAGCCTGGTTCCGGCCCCGGCCACCGGTATGATCGCCTTCATCTATGCTCCCATAAAATATTTTATTGGAAAAGGACCCTCCCCGCGGAACACGCGAAATCCACTAAAATATCTTCAAAAATACATGGTTGTTAATAGTATTTTTATGTAGCGTATTCCTGGTATTTATCGTATTTCGTGGGCATTATTGAGATTTCAATATTTCCTTCAGTTTCACTATCGGCGGTATGGGCGTGGGATCGGCCTTGTTCAGCCAGGCCAGGTAGTAGCTCACCCAGTCGCCCAGGTGGATCAGGTACAGCATGCGGGCCAGGAGTCCCTCCCCCTTTCCCTCCAGCCTGACCACCGCCCTGGCCGCGTCGCCTATTATTCCGGCCACCGCCTTGGACCTGATCCTGTTCCTGGGGTGGTCGGCCTCGTCCTCCAGCATAACCACCGACAAGCCCTGGGACGGTCCCTCCCCATGCTCCCATCCCACCACCTCGTTGTGGCACAGCTCCGGGAACAGGGCGTGATACGAAGGCTGCTTGGCGTTCTCGTTTATCTGGTTGGCCCAGCGCCGGGCCACCGGCCCCAGCCTGTCGGCCGAGGCGTAGACCACCGGCAGCGAACCTTGGAGGTGCATGGCGATCCGCTTGGCCGGGTTGCCGTCACCCGGGGCGCTCCAACCGCATTCCGCGGCCAGCTTTTCCACAATGTCGACCGCCTCGAAAACCTGGGCCTGGTCGATCTCCAATAGGCCCAGCTTCGACAGCCCGAAGACCAGCGAGAAAAAGGAAAATCCGAAGGCGCAGCGCGGCGGCAGGCCGCCGGGGATCTTTATCAGGGGCACGCCGTCCGCTTGGCACCTTCGTTCCAGCGCGCCGCCGGTGGAGATCGCCAGTATCTGAGCCCCAAGTTCCCTGGCCCGGTCGTAGGACGACAGCGTCTCCTCGGTGTCTCCCGAATAGCTGCTGGCCACCACCATGTCCCCGGGTCCGGCCCAGGCCGGCAGGCCGTAGCTGCGGTGCACCAGAAGCGGCGCCGTCAGCGAGCCCTCGGCCCAGGCGGCCGCCACGTCACCGGCGATGGCCGACCCCCCCATCCCGCAGACCATGACGCAGCGCGGTTTTGCGCCGGGGCTTGCCGAATCGAACCTGGAACCTATCTCGACCGCCTCGCGGCACTGCTTGGGAAAACCGGCCAAGAGGCCGCCCAGGTCCGAGCCATCCCACTCCCTACGCCGGGTTTCGTCCAGTTCGGCAAAAGGCATCTCTTAAAAACTCCATGAACCAAATCCCCGGCACCAGCACCATTCGCCCGCTGTCGCCCGGTTTCCGGTCATTCGACGATGGAGACTTTCTCCCCGCTCTTTTTGTACTTCCTCGGGCACAGATCGCAGCCGGACTGGTCGGATTTCTCGAAATGAAGCCGTCCCCCGCACCGGCACATCCAGCCTATGATGCGGGACGGCACCCCGGCCACCACCGCGTAGTCCGGGACGTCCTTGCGCACCAGGGAGCCGGCGGCCACGAAGGCGTGGTTCCCGATGGTGATGCCGCAGACGATGGTGCAGTTGGCCCCCAGGCTGGCCCCCTGCTTGACCAGGGTGGGGATCCACTTGCCGCCCTTGGGAAACGCGGCCCGGGGGTTCATGTCGTTGGTGAAGACCATGGACGGCCCGCAGAAGACGTCGTCCTCCAGGGTCACCAGGTCGTAGACCGAGACGTTGTTCTGGATCTTGCAGTTGTCGCCGATGACCACCCGGCTGCCGACGTAGACGTTCTGCCCCAGGGAGCATGATTTGCCGATCTTCGCCCCCTTGGAGACGTGGCAGAAGTGCCATACCTTGGTGCCGTCGCCTATCTCCGACGGCTGGTCGACGAAGGCGCTCTGGTGGACGAAATGCTCAGCCATTGATCGTTGTCCTCTTTTTATTTCGCGTGCGTGTTGACGATATCCCTGACGGCGCCGATGACGTCCTCGGCGTCGCCGTCGGTCATCCGGGTGTAGAGCGGCAGGGTGACCTCGCCCCGCGACAGCCTCTCGGCCACCGGAAAATCCCCGGGCTTGAAGCCCAGCGTCCGGTAATAGCTGAAGAGGTGCACCGGCTGGTAGTGGACGTTGGCGATTATCTTACGGTCCGCCAGCTGCTCGATGAACCCGTCGCGGTCGATCCGCAGCCGGGAGAAGTCGAGGACCACCGGGAACAGGTGCCAGGAATGGCGGCCCCGTGAGGGCTCGGGGGGCAGCCGGAGAAGTTCCAGGCCGCCCAGCCCCCGCCGGTAGATGGCCACGATCTCACGCCTCCGGGCCAGCATGGCCTCGGCCCGCCGCAGCTGGTGAATGCCTATGGCCGACTGGATGTCCGTCAGGTTGCACTTGTAGCCCGGGGCCACGATGTCGTACTTCCAGCGGCCCCCGGGGGCGAAACGCCGCCAGGCGTCCTTGTCCATGCCGTGGAGGCAGAGGGTGCGCAGCCGGTTCATCAGCTCGACGTCATCCGAGGCGGCCATGCCGCCCTCGCCGGTGGTGACGTTCTTGACGGCGTGCAGGCTGAAGACCGTCAGCCGGCTCAGGGATCCGATCCGCTTCCCCCGGTACTCGGCCCCAATGGCGTGGGCCGCGTCCTCGATAACGTCCAGGCCGCGCTTTTCGGCCATGTCCCCGATCCGGTCCATATCGCAGGGATGCCCGGCGAAGTGCACCGGAATGACGGCCCTGGTCCTGTGATTGATCGCCCTTTCCACCAGCTCGGGATCGATGTTGAAATCGTCTTGTTTGACGTCCACCAGCACCGGTTTCGCCCCGGCGTGGAGGATGACGTTGACGGTGGCGGCGAAGGTGTAGGGTGTGGTGATCACCTCGTCGCCGGGCCCGATGCCCAGGGCCTTCAGACCCAGGAACAGGCCGGCGGTGGCCGAGCCCAGGCCCAGGCAGCAGCTGGAGCCGACGTAGGCGGCGAAATCCCGTTCGAACTGCTGGGTCTTGGGGCCGGTGGTCAGCCAGCCGGAACGCAGGGTGTCCGCCACCTCGTCGATCTCGGCCTGGGTGATGTCGGGCGGTGAAAAGCTGAGCGCCTCCTGGCGGGCCGGCCTCTTGGGCCAGCATTGGGTTTCTTCGCCGCTCATCTCTGGCTCGGCTGGTAGCTCGGCAGCCATTTCCTGAGGGCGGCAACGATCCGGTCGTGCTGCCCGGTCCGGGAGGCGGCCTCCAGCCGCTTCAGCACCTGGTCCAGGTCCCCTTTCTTGAAGCGCCTGGCCCTGGCCACGAATATCTGGGCGTGGAGGGTGGCGTTCACGCCCTCCTCGGCGGTCAGCAGCTCCTCGTAGAGCTTCTCGCCCGGCCGCAACCCGGTGAACTCGATGGGGATGTCCACGTCCGGCTCCAGCCCGGACAGGGTGATCAGGTCCCGGGCCAGGTCGACAATCTTCACCGGCTTTCCCATGTCCAGAACGAAGACCTCGCCTCCCCGGCCCATGGCACCGGCCTGGATGACCAGCTGCACCGCCTCGGGGATGGTCATGAAGTAGCGCTCAACCTCGGGGTGGGTGACGGTCACCGGCCCGCCGTCCGCGATCTGCCGCTTGAAAAGCGGCACCACGCTTCCCCTGCTGCCCAGCACGTTGCCGAAGCGGACGGTGACGAACTTGGTGCGGCTTCCGGCCCCCAGGGCGGCCACCACTTCCTCGGCCACCCGCTTGGTGGCCCCCATGACGCTGGTGGGATTGACCGCCTTGTCGGTGGAGATCAGAACGAAGCGGCCGGCTCCGGCCGCGACAGCCGCCTCGGCCACGGTTTTGGTGCCGAAAACGTTGTTCTTGACCGCCTCGCCCGGATTGGCCTCCATCATCGGCACGTGCTTGTGGGCGGCCGCGTGAAAAACCACCTGGGGTCGGTAATGGCCGAAGACCTGGGCCATCCGATGCCGGTCCCCCACGTCCCCCACCGCCGCCTTGGCGGGGACCGCCTTGAAATCCCGGCCGAGTTCGTTCTCTATCTCGTAAAGGCTGTTCTCGCCCTTCCCCAACAGGACCAAGCACTCGGGCTTGAAACCGGCTATCTGGCGGCAAAGCTCGGCCCCGATAGAACCCCCGGCCCCGGTCACCAGGACCCTCTTGCCGGCCAGGTACCCGGAGATCTCGTCCAGGCTGATGTTCACCGGCTGCCGCCGCAGCAGGTCCTCCAGCTCCACCTCTCTGATCTGGCTGAGGCTGACCTCTCCCTCGATGATGTCCTTTATGCCGGGCACGATCTTGAACACCAGCTTGGCCCGGCGGCACTGTTCCACCAGCTCCCTGACCACTGCCCCGGGCGCCGAGGGGATGGCGATGATTATCTCCTCTATCCTCTGGGCCTGCACCGTGCGGTATATCTGCTCCCGGCCTCCCAGGATGGAGAGCCCGTGGATCCGCTTGTTCCTCTTCTGGGGGTCGTCATCGATGAACCCGGCCGGATGATAGCCGTATTCCGGGTGTTCCAGGAGCTGCCTGGCCACCATCTCACCGGCGTCGCCCGCCCCGACAATCAGCACCCGCCTCCGCTCCACGTGGCGGAACCTGGTGGTCACCCGGTGCCTCTGCATCAGGCGGAGTGCCAGCCTCAGCCCGCCTATCAGGATGATGGCCCCCAGCCACTCGGCCACCATCACGCTCAGGGGATAACCCTCCAGCCACTCCAACGGCACCCCCCAAGCCTGATAATCGACCCGCCGGACGATGAACGCGGCGGCCGCCATCAGGACCGTGCCCAGGCTGACGGCCTTGAGTATGGAGATCAAGTCGCTGACCCCGATGTAACGCCACACCCCGCGGTACAGTCCGAATAGGGCCAGCAGGGTTATGCGGAGAACGGTGACGAAGGCGGCGATCTGCCAGTAATAGGGCCGGTAGGCGGGCGGGATGGCCCATTCGAAGCGCAGGGCGAAGGCCAGCCACAGCGCCAGGTTCACCAGCAAAATGTCGGCCAGTATCAGGAACCAGCGTCTTTTTTCAAATCTCTCCATCGCCTATCGGACTGGTTTTGATATGATGACCAGGTAGTGGGTCAGCAGCATCGGCAGCTTTGAGAGGAGGTGGCACAGGGCCCAGCTGACAGGCGCCAGCCTTCGAGCCAGCGGCGGCGCCAGCGTGGTCCGGTGGAACCGGCAGCCGCACCCCGGGAACAGGGATTCAATCTCGCGCCTCCCGACGCCCCCGACGTCGGGATTGCCGGGATTGTCCATCCGCAGGTCGTACCAGATGATGGCGCCACCCGGCCGCAGCACCCTCAGCATCTCCCCGGCCACTTCGCGCCGCATGGCAGCATCCAGAATCGAGCTGAAGACCGTGCTCTGAAGAACGATGTCGAAAGAGCCGTCCAGCTGGCCAAGCCGCGAGGCGTCGCCCAGATCGACCTTTATGCCGGGATTGAGCGACCTGGCCCTCTCCACCCTGTCGGGAAGCAGCTCCACCCCCAGAAGGTTCTCCGGCCGGGCTCCCCACTCCGCGAATTTTCTCAGCCACCAGCCGTCCCCGCAGCCGACCTCCAGAATGCGGGCGCCGCCCAGGTCGTCCAATCCGTCGCCTGCCAGAAGCCGCAACAGCAGCCTCTCCCGCTGGTGGATGAGGAACAGGTTGCCGGGCTCGAAAAAAGTGTAGCGTCCCGGGGGCAGCCCGGCCCGCCTGCGGTACCTGGCGGCTATGTTCTCGGCCTCACCCATTATTCAGAAAGCCCCCCGGCCGGAGACCATCTCGAAGGCGGTGCGCCACAGGATCCACAGGTCCAGGAGCAAGCTGCGGTGCTTGACATAGTAGATGTCCAGCCTCAGTTTGGTGTCCATCGGCAGATCGTCCCGGCCGTGGACCTGGGAGAAGCCGGTGATGCCGGGCAGCACCGTCAGAACCCGGCGTTGCCACGGGGTGTATTCTGCCACCAGCTGGGGGATCTCCGGCCTGGGCCCGACCAGGCTCATGTCGCCCTTGATCACGTTGAACAGCTGGGGCAGCTCGTCCAGGCTCCAGCGGCGCAGGAACCGGCCCGCCCGGGTCACCCGGGGGTCCCCCCGTCCGGCCAGAAGAGGCCCTTTGGAAGAGGCGTCCGGCACCATGGTGCGGAACTTGTAGATCCGGAACAGCTTTCCGTCTCTGCCCACCCGGTCCTGCAAAAAAAGGGCCGGAAGACCGGAGTCCATTATCACCGCCAGGGTCGTGGCCAGCATCAACGGGAGAAGGACCGGCAGCAGGAACAAGCATATAATTATATCAAATACCTTCTTCATTGTCCATATTCCCCGTGCTGGGAACGCTCGGCCGCGGCTTCCCGGAGCAGCCGTTCCCAGCGGCCGGCGATGACCGCCCTTGAGAAATTCTTTTCAACGTAGCGTCTGCCTCGCCGGCCCATCCTGATGGCAGCCTTCCTGCAGCCATACAGCCTTTTCGCAGCCTCCGCCAGCGCCGCCGGATCCTCCGGGGCCGCCACCAGCCCGCAACCGGACTTGGCGATCGTCTCGGCCGCCAGACCCTCGATCGAAGCCAGCAGCGGCCGCTCCAGGGCCATGGCCTCGTACATCTTGGACGGCATGGCCCTTTTGAAGACCGGAAGCTTCTTGAGGGACACCAGGCAGGCATCGGCCGCCTCGAGCAGTTCCGGCATTCTCCGCTTCGGCCAGGCCTCGAGAAACCTGACGTTCCCCAGGCGCATCCGCCCGGCCTTCTCCACCAGCCCGGCTTTCTCCGCGCCGTCGCCGGCCATGACGAAAACGATGCCGGGAACCCCGGCCAGGAGCGAAGCCGCCTTCAGCGCCGTCTCCAGCCCCTGGGCCATCCCGTGGGTGCCGGCGTACATCACCACGAACTTGCCTGACAAGCCCAACTCGGACTTGATGGCAGCCCCCAGCCCGCGAACGCGGAAAAAAACCAGGTCGACCCCGTTGGTCAGGGTCACCACCCTTTCTGGCGGCAGGCCGCGCTCCAGCAGGTCCCGCCTGATGCCCTCGGTCACCACCGTCACCCGGTGGCTTCGGTCGTAGATGAAACGCTCCAGCCACTCGGCCATGGCGATGGCCTTCCGGTTGGTCAGGGCCCCCATCTCCACCGCCGACTGCGGCCAGACGTCGGCTACGTTGAAGACGAGCTTGGCGCCGAGCATCCTGGAGATCAGCCATCCGCTGAAGCCCAGGAAAAGTGGCGGAGACTCGGTGACCACCACATCGACCCGAGCAAGCCCGGCAGCGGCTATGATCGAGGAGAGACAGAAGGAGAGATGGTTGGCCAGCCGGCTGGCGAAACCCCTGTTGGGCCTGGCCCAGACATAGGAACGGATCACCTTCACCTCGCCCCGGTGCTCGCGTTGGATGAGTTTCCCGCGGTACGGCGGGCTGACGATCCCGGCCGGATAATGGGGGAAGTTCGTCAGCACCGTCACCCGGTGTCCCTTGTCCGCCAGTATCCGGGCCAGCTCGTCGATCCGCGATTGGGGAGCTCCCACCTCGGGCGGGAAGTAATGGGTGAGGAAGAGCAGCCTCATGGCGAATCATTCCTTTCGCCACGACCAATGGCCATACCCAGCCCGACCAGGGCCCAGAAGATCGTCATAACCTCCGAATCCCCGTAGTTCCATTCGGCCATTCCGTTCACCACGAAGGCCGTCGCTGCGGCCGCGATCCCAGCCAAGTAGGGCCTGGCCCTGGGCTCCGATCTGGCCCACAGCGAATGTAAAAACATGAACACCCTGGCCAGCATGTAGCAGAAGGCGGCCAGGCCGACCACCCCCCCGATGGCGGCCACCTGAAGGAAGTTGTTGTGGAGGTGGCCGAACGACCGGGTGTCCGCCACCGGCGCGTCAGTTATCTGGCTCCGCTTGTCGGCGTAGATTTCGTTCAGATCAACAAGTCCGTGACCAGTCAACGGCCTGTCTTTGATTATCTCCCAGCCGGTTCTCCAGATGGTCATCCTAACCCGCCAACTCCAGGACTTGTACTCCCTGAAATCGTAATTGTAGAACAGTCTGGAAGGCGCCAGGTATATCGAGGAGATTACCGCCAGGCCAGCGACCGCCGTAAAGATCGCCCAGCGCCAACGCCCGAAAAGTAAGAACAACAACCACCCCCCGGCCAGCCAGCCCAGCCAGGAGCTTAGCGACTTGGTGAAAACAAGGGAGGCCACCAGGATGGCGGTGGCGGCCGACGCCCAAATCCTGCTGGCCCTTCCGGCCAGCCCGGCCGCAAGGGCTAGCGACAGCAGCGAGACCATCATTATTATTCCGCTGGCGGTGAGGGCCATGGTCTGCGTTCCCAGAAGCGTCCATTGGCCCCCGAAAACGACCACCGACAGCCCATAGACAGAGGTCAGCACGGTCATGAAAATTAGCAGCGCCGACAACCGGCCGATCCTTTCCCAGGTCGACACCCCGTAGCCCACCATATACGCCGCCGATACCAGGTAGAACTTCTTCATCCCCATGAGGCTTTCCAGGGGATGGGGCGAAAAGGCCGTGGCCAGCAGACAGGCACCCAGAAAGGCGAGGATGCCCGGATCCAGCGGACTGCGGCCCCATACCGGCCGGCGGAATGCGAGGGTCCCTATGAGTAAGGCCGCCCAGGCGATCCCGAGGGAGATCTGGGTGAAGGCTATGGAGACCGGCAGGGACCCAAAGAATCCCACGATCGCTGCCTTCATGGTCGTCTCCAGCAGAGCTTTCCGGTCAAAGCTCATGACTTATCCTTTCCTGTCCGCCCGGCGTGCGCCCCGGATAAAACCCTCCCGTAGAGCGACAAGTGGGCACCGGCTATGTCCTTCCAGACGAAACGGCGGGCTAAGCGCCGCGCCCCCAGCCCCAGTCTCTTCCTCAAGACCGGATCGCCCGCAAGCCTGATCAGGGCCCGGGACAGCATCGAGGGGTTTTTCCTGGGGACCAGGATCACGTTTGTTCCGTCGGCGAAGATCGGCGGAAGGCATGTATCCGAGGTCGTGATCACCGGCATCCCGCACGACAAGGCCGTCAGAAGTGTGGTCCTCTTCGTGGAAGCTCCGTAATTGAATGGCAGGGCCACAACGTCCGCTGCCATGATATGGCCGGCCACATCTTCCTCGGGGATGTAACCGGCAAAGGAAACGCGCGACGCGAGCCCGAGCTCCCTGATCAGCGCCTCAAGACGGCCGTGGAAATGGTCCTGCCGCGGATTGAAATCCGACAGGCACGTTATTCTGGGCCCCACCCCGCTGTCCAGGCATAGCTTCGCGGCTCGCAGCAAGTCGTCCAGGCCCTTGCCCTCGTTGATGAACCCGAAAAAGACGATCGCCAACTCGCCTTTGGGAACAGCCCATGATTTGCGTAGCGCCGCCGCCCGCCGCCGGCTCCCCTGGCCGGGAGGTCTGATGCTTGGTGCGACGTATATAGGTTCCGCCAGCTTGCCCTTCAGCGGGGTAAAAGGACCCATATCCCCGGCGAAATCCGAGACGGACCGCCTGATATGGTCGCTGACGGTGACTACCGCCCTGCTGCCGGCGCAGGAAAGGAGCATCCGAATCTTGCCCAGCACGGAGTATAGCCCGAAGCCGTGAAGGGTGACGACGGCCGGTGGTCCGGATAAAAGCCTGAGGACGGCGGGTAGCAGATTCGGCATCAGGCTCCTGTTGAAGCCTAAGGTGGGATAATGTATGTGCACCAAATCCGGCTTGATCCTGGATATTTCGCGCAGAACGCTTCGTAGTCCCAGCCAATCCCATCGTTCGATTACCGGGTGCATCTCCGCCCCGGAACCGGCTGGTTTGGCGCATCCCCGGCTGGTCAGCACGTGGACCTCCATGCCGCTTCTCTCCGCCATCCATTTCGCCAGCAAAGAGCAATAATCGCCGACCCCGTCCTTCAGCGGCGGGTGTGAGCCGGATATCAGAAGGATCCTGGCCAACACGGCTACGCTTCCTCGTCGAGAAGTTCCCGGTAGACCTCGAGATTCCGCAGGAAGCAATCCCTGGGGCTGAAACGCTCATTGGCCAGCTCCCTCGACCCGGCGGCCATCTTCCTTGACAGAACGCGGTCGCCCAGCACCGTCGCCACCGCGTCGGAGAACGCGCCGATGTCCCCGCCAGGGACTAGGAAGCCGTTGCGGCCGTTCTCTACTGCCTGCCCCAGCCCTCCGACATCAAAAGCGACCAGGGGTTTTCCTTCTCCCAAAGCGCTCATGATGGCGCCGCTCTGGGATATATCTCTATAAGGGAAAATGCACACGTTGGCCCTGGACACCAGGGCTTTCATCTGACGGTTGGATAGGTGACCGGTCAAGCTGACGGCTTCTTTCGGCAAGCCCATGGTTCTGGCCCTCTCTGCCAGCCAGTCGCGCATTCTCCGGCCGGCTGTGCCCGCTAGCACGAGCTTGGTCCCCGGCATTCTCCCAACCAACCTAGGCATCACCTCCAGCGCAAGATCGGGGCCCTTGTAATGCTCGATGGCGCCCGAGAGCAACACCACCTTGTCGTCATCGCATATTCCCCATTGCCGGACTATTAGGGCTGCCTCGGGGCTTGTTATGTCCGGCCCCGGGATCTTCAGGGCCGGGTGGGGCACGATCCTTATCCTTGATTGCGAAACCCCCATCCCTCTCTCCAGGTCGAGGCCGGTTCCGCGGCTATGGACCAAGACCCTGTCGGCCAAACGGCAAAGTTTCCCGTATCTTTCCCGATCGCCCAGCCCGGCATCGTGAGGCACAAAATTGTGAGCCGTATACAGCACCCGGATCCCCAGGACCTTCAACCGCGCCCAGCACCTTTGATCGTAATCGGGCATTACCGACCATTGGAAATGTATCGCTGCCGCGCCCGAAAGTCTCGCTTCCCGAATCAGCCTTAGCATGTCCGCCAGGTGCTCGGCCGCCTTGCAGGCGCCGCGCACCGCGGGCCTTGTCGAGCCGAACAACCGGTCCGTCGATCGGTAAAAAAACTCCTCCGGCTTGAGGCTGTTTTCCAGCAAGCCCCTGACGTCGCGGCTTCCCAGCCATCGCACGGGGACCCCGGCCTGCGCGGCCCCCTCCATCAGCGCTGAATCGTAATACGGCGAATAAAGCGAAGGATCGGCCACCAGGACCGGGATCCGAAAAGCAGTCGCTGGGGCGTCCCGCCGGCCTGTCCAGCTTGTTTTCACAGCAGGGAACGGTATAGTTTCGCGAAGGAGGCCGCCATTTCCCCGGTTGAGAAATGGCGCACCCGGTTCCTTCCGCATTCTATCATCTTCGCCCGCAACGAGGCATCTTCCAGAAGTCTTATGATCGCTTCCGCCATGGACACCTCGTCGTGGGGATCCACGGACAGGGCGCAGTCGCCGGCCGCTTCCGGCAGCGAAGACGAACGTGAGACAATAACCGGCACGCCCGAGGCCATGGCCTCGAGCGCCGGAATCCCGAAACCCTCGTAAAGGGAGGGATAAACGAAGACCGAGGCCCCGGCCAGCAACGCGTCCTTTTCCGTCTCCCCCACATAGTCCAGCAGCAGTGCCCGCCCTGATATGCCCGTCTTTTCTATCTCCCGTTCGACCAATTGCGCGCCGTATCCCCGCTTTCCGGCCAGGACCAGCTGCAAGCCCCTGCCGGAGCGCTCCAGCACAAGGCTGACGGCCCTGACCAGACTTGCCAGGTTCTTGCGGGACTCCACCGTCCCCAGGTACAGGATGTAGCCTTCGTTTAATCCGAACTTTTCCCGGACCGAATCAACATGCCGTTTTGGGGGCATCGGCTCCCTCGGTACGACCGCCGGATAGATCACCTCAACCTTCTCGGCTTCCATCGGATACCTTTCCAGGAGATCGCGCCGGGTCGCCTGGGAGATGGCTACCACCTTGTCCGACCGCCCTAGGCTCTCGGACAGGTCCCTGCGGAACCTTTTCACCGAATCGGGCGGAAATGACTCCGGCATCACCTCGAATATGAGGTCGTAGACCACCGTCACCCGAGCCCTGGCCCTCAGCGGCACCGGGCGATAGTTAGTCTCCTGGCAGATGTCCCACCTGCCAGCAAGGGCGGACAAGGCCCCGTTGAAAAGCGGACATCGGACCAAGCCGCCTGGCAACCTCCAGTGTTTGAGCCTGGCTTTGTCGGGCAGAGAAAGACGGACTTCGGGCCGGCGCCAACTGTGAAGGTAACAGCCGATTTCCTCCACCTCGCCGCGTTCGCCCAGGCCTTGCACCAGCCGGGCGACGTATTGTCCCATGCCGGTCGGGCGCCCCGTCATGGGATATGCGTCTATCGCCACCCTCATCGATCGCCCCCGGAGCGCGCCGCCGCCAGAATCCAGGTATTCTCGCCCAGTCGGGAAGGGATTCCCAGGCCGCAAACAGTGGCTGCTATAGAAGGCAAAACAATCGTCAGCGACTCGATGGCGTTGAGCATTTTTTTTACGGCGCTGGTCCGTCCTGCCTGATGGCCGCCTGGAAGGTATGGGGCATCCCATAGTCCGTCGTGCCAAATGGCCAGGATGATAAAATCAGCCGACAGCGACCTGGCCCACTGGCTGGCCGGGCGGATGGAAACATGCGTCCGGTCCCGATTACCGAACCACCGCTCCGCTTTCAGCCAGCGGCCGATGGATCCTGGGTTGGGGGTCGAAACGGCCAGGATGCCTCCAGGCGCCAATAGCCGCCTGGCCTCCTTGAAAAAAGCTTCGGGTTGGTCGAGATGCTCCACTAAGTCCAGGGCGGTGACGACTTGAAGCGAGCCGGACCTGTACGGAGTGTCCATGGCGTTTCCCCGGCAAATCCGACCCAGAAGCCTGGGATCCTCGGCAGCCCTCGTAGATGCGTACTGCGAGATCTCGAGGCCGAAAACCTCGAAGCGGGACGATGCATCTCCCAGAAAATGGCCGGTACCGCAGCCTATATCCAGCAGCCTGACGGTGGCCGGCATCCTTTTGAGCCTTGACAGAAGGCCCGGCTTGCACCCGAAAAGCTCCTGGAGAGGATTAAGCCTTTCCCTGGAACTGTAGTACTCGTTTCCGTATTCAGCCATCGGACCTCATCGTGCGCCATCTGCGCGCCATGGCCGCGGCCAGCATCCCGTTGACCAAAAAAGCCGCCGCCACCATCGATGCCGCCGCCCCCAGGGCCCCCCACCGGGGCACGGCCAGGAGGCAGCCGGCGAGGCCGACGGCCATCTCGACACCCGAAAACAGGGCGTATTGCTTTTCACCACCCTGTGCGATCAATAGGTTCATCAGCATGGCCCCGGGGAATACTGCCGCCGTCAGCCAGGACGCCGCCTTCAGCACGGGAACCGCCTGGACGAACTCCGGCCCGTAGAAAAAGGCGATGATCCCACCAGCCCCGAAAAAGAGTGCCAAGGAGACGGACAATCCGGCGGCGGAAAGCATCGAAAGGAGTTTCAGCGTGACCTTATAAGTCTCGCTTCGACGTCCCGACGACATAAGCGACGACAGCCGCGGCAGCAGGACATTGCCGATTATCACCGGAGGGACCAGCGCTGCAGCCATCAGCCTGTATACCGCGGCGTACAAACCCACCGAAGCGTCGGAGTCGATGTGCGACAAAATCAGCTGGGGACCGCGATCGTAGATGATAAAGAAAAGGCCGCCCAATCCCAGCCAGGTGACGGTGCGAAGCCAAGATCCCAAGAAAGATGGGTCCAGCCTGAGTCCTGGCCATTCCTGCGACCGATGGTAGCTCGCCCATAGAAAGAAGAGCTGGCCGGCCGAAGCCGCCGCATAGGCGGCCCCAAACCAAGGCAGGTGAAGCCTCAGCTTCATGGCCGCCAGACACAATGACAGGTTTAGGAGGTTGGACAGGACGACCGACGCGGCCTCGTATCCCATCGTTTCCCTGCCCCGGTAAAGGCAGATAAAGACCGCGGACAGGGTCTGCGACAGGTTCGCCAGGGCGAAAAAGAGAACCGTCCGCACCGCGGCCGGGCTGGGCCTGGACAGGGCCAGCACAGCGGCCAAAGCCGCCCAGGAGACAACGGTCGCGGCCAGCTTCAGGCTCATGGCGTTCGACAGTAGCCATCCGTCCTTGGTCCTGTCCCGGGCCGATTCCCTTACCAGGTAAGTGTTGAGGCCGAAATCGGAAAGCAGCCCGAGCACCTGGGTAAGGGCCAGCGCGTATGTGTAGACGCCCAGGTCTCCCGGTCCTAGGTGCGAGGCTATGACCTTGGCCCAGGCCAGCTGGGTTAAAATCGCTAATCCCTGGGCCGTCAGAAGCCAAACTGCGTTCTGGTAGAACGTCCGCGGCCGCAGTCCACTGGGCATCAGGCCGGCCGCCATAGAGTTTTTTCAACCGTCCCGGTGTCAGCGGCTGACGTCCGGCCAGCCACTTCGCTTCTCAGGGCCAGGCCGATCAGCAGGCCGGAGAAAAGGTACAGCCGCTCGAAATTGGCCATGTTGAACATCAAGGGCAGAAGGCCCAAGGAGATCATGGCCATGGTCGCGGTTTTGCGCCGGAAATACAGGGACACCGTTTCGGCTTGGATGCCGACCAAGCCGGTCCAATAGAGGGCCGTCCCGGCGAGCCCCGTTTTTAGCGCCAGCGAAAGTAGTTGGAGATGGGTGCTGGCGTGGCGCCATTCCCCGGGGGGATAACCGTCGTTGAAGTACGGGAGGGGTATGGGATGGTGGACTGCTGACCAGGTGGCGCCTTGGCCCAGGCCGAAAAGCATCGCCCCCTTGCTCTTCAACAAGGCGAAAACGTTCTGGATCTCAAGGGTTTTAACCGAATTCGAAAGCAGCTGGCCGTTGTGGCCCAACTTAAGGCCGCTCCACTCGAAGATGGAAGTAAACCTCCACCAATAAAAGTCCAGCAGCTGGGGCTTGTACGACCAGACCGCGATATACGCAGCTCCTGAAATCAACGCGATGAGGGACAGGGAGACCCGGCGCATTTTGGGGGTCATGAACCACAACAGAAGGGCCAGTTGAGCTGACGAGATGAGCAGGGCGGTGCGGCTCGAGATGCTGAACAGTATCAGCAGAACCGCCGCGAGAAGAACCGCCGCACCGAAAACCTTGGCCGGCCCAAGCCGGCGGTCCGCCACTAGGAAAGCTAGCGAGAAAAGCAGGACCAGCACCAGGACGCTGTCCGAGCTGAGGGATACCCTGAAAACCATTCCCCAGCTGTATCCTATGCCCAGGAGCAGCCTGCCGGACATGATCAGCGTTTTTACCGCCAGGGCGGCCAGAATCACCGTCAACGTCCTCGCCTGGTCTTCATGCCCGCCGCTAAATGTGATGGCCGCCAGGGCCATCCCTAGCATGTAGGCGTGGTTTTGGAGGTCCTGAAAAAGCAGCCTCGGGTCGTTGCCGGCGAAAAATCCAAATATGGACGAATAAGCGTAGGGAACGGTCGACAAGCAGAGCCAGAAGGCTATCCGGCTTTCCCTGAGAACCCGGCCCATCCACAGCCGTGTCCCCTCGTCCCCGGCTATCCGGCATAGGGCGCTGATCATCAGCAGGGCCACCATCCAGTCTATGGCCTGGAAGCCCGCTATCCTGGTGTTGAATATCGATGGGGAAGGGTCCGTTCCCAGGAAAGCGACCGTTTGGGACAGCTGCCTGTCATCGTAAAGCACCGCCAGAGATATCACCGTCCACAAGGCCGCCCTCCCTCCGGCCAAAAGGGCCAGGGGGACTGCGGCCATCGATATGACCAGAAGGGTCATCATGCGGGTTTTTTGAGCGCCTTGACAGCAGCGCTAGGCCGTGGGTTTTCTCCTGGGGAAAAAGCCGATGTAGATCGCGGCCACGGCTCCGGCGATCAGGCCTAGAAATGCGAACGATAAAGAGTTGAAAAGCAGCCTTCGGGACTTCGGCACTTTGATGGATACCGGCTTGATGACGAACTCGTACCCATGGATGAGAGCCAAGTCGTTCTTGACGTTGTGGTATTTCTGGCTCAGCTCGGAGACCTTGGTCTCGACTTCGACGGGATTGAAAGCGGACCTCAAGCCTTGTCCCTGGGTTTTTTCCAATTGCTGCCGCATCGCCAGGGCGTTGTCCAGCGACTTCTTTGTATCCCTCAGAACATTTTCGACGTTCCCCCTTTCGCTGTCGATCTTGCTTTTTATGAAATCGTTGCCGTTGAGTTTGTTTACCAATGCCTCCGACATAAGAAAAGCCGCCTCCGAGGTACCCTTGCTTTTTACGATCAGCCTGAAGTAAGAATTCGAGCCCACGATGTTCTCCGCCCAAACGTTGATTATCGACCCCTGGTCGAAGCCGCCGCCCTGATCCGCCGGCGAACGCCTTGCTTCCTGCCAGTGGTGATCCACCATAAGCTGGGTTTCGGCCACGTTCACCAAGCCGGCCACGTTTCCGATGAAATCGGCATGCAGTTGATACCTGACGGTCTCCGGCACCTTGACCACCGACTCGCAGACGTAGATGTCGGGCGAAAGGACGGTGTAGAGGGAGGACACTATGATCCCGGCCCCTGCGAGGGCGACAACGATTCGCCATCTGCTCATGACGGCCTGCCAAGCTGCCTCAATGGATAGCTCCCTGTTCATCCTGTACCTCGCCTATGTTTTAATGCGGTTTAATGCTTGGGGCCGGTCGGGACGGCACGGGGGGGCCGGTTCAATACGCGTTGTCCGGGATGATCACCTGCAGGACCGTCCTGATCAGTATCTTCATGTCCAGCAGCAGCGACCAGTTCTGTATGTAGTAGATGTCGAAGGTGGTCCTCTTCTCGATGGAGGTGGCACCACGGAGCCCGTGCACCTGGGCCCATCCGGTGATGCCCGACTTCATGCGGTGCCTCGAGGCGTAGCCCGGCACCTGGAGCTTGAACTTCTCCACGAAGAACGGGCGCTCCGGCCTGGGTCCCACCAGGCTCATGTCGCCCTTCAGCACGTTCAAGAGCTGGGGCAGCTCGTCCAGGCTGTAACGGCGGAGCACAGCCCCTATAGGCGTCCGTCGATCATCAACCACCTTGGCCCATACCGGTCCGGTTTCCTTCTCGGCATCGACCATCATGGAACGGAACTTGTACATTTTGAATATCCGGCCGTCGAAACCCACCCGCTCCTGGGAGTAGATCAGGGGTCCGCGCGAGGTTACCTTTACCAGGATGGCGATTGCCAGAAGCAGAGGCGAAATCAGAATGATGCCCAGCATGGCTAAGGTGAAGTCGAAGGCCGACTTGATAATGATGTCCCAGTCGGTCAGCGGCAGCTCCCGGAGTCCGATGACCGGCATTTCCCCTAGCTGCGAGACCTTGGTGCTGCTGCTGATGACGTCGATCATGTCCGGCACGAACTTCAGCTCCACCGGTCGGTGCTCTGTGCTGTTCACTATTTCGATCACCCTCGGCTGTAGCTCGTGGGGCAGGACGATGAAAAGCGCAGCCAGGCGGTGCTTGTCAATAGCCCCGGACAGCCCGGCAACAGAGGACAGTCGCTCGCAGAGCAGCGATTTTGAACCCCGCCAACCGGATTCCGCGAAGCCCTCGATGCTCAGCAGGCAGTCTATGCGGTAACCGTACTCCGGATGCTGGTTGACGTACTCCAGGATGTGCTTGGCCGTCTTGCCGCTGCCTATCAGGGCGGAGCGCTTGATGCCGTAGCCGTGCTTGGCCATCCAGCGGCGGAAGACGACCACCAGGACCACCCTCTCGGCGCTGACCAGTAAAAAGGAGATGGCCGAAGCCATGATCAGCACCAGGCGCGACCAGACGACCTCGCGGTAGAAAAAGGAGAAGGCCATCACCGCCACTACGCAGACGAAGGCCCCCTTGCCCACCCGGTAGACTTCCTCGTCCTTGGTGAGCCTGAGGCGCGTCTCGTACAGCCCCAGCAGCCAGAAGACGAGTATCCACAGCAGGGCCACCACCAGCGAGCCCACCAGGTATGGCTTGAACAGCGGCACTCCCTTGTGCAGTGGTAGCAGGCCCGAGTAGAACCTTATCCAGAAGGATATCAGGAACGAAGCAAAAACCACCGCGGCGTCCACCAGCATCAGGATGCCAGAGAAGGGGATCTGTCCCTTACGAAGCATGCACCATCCCTCCCATCAAGCGATTCGCGGCCGAAGCGATTCCCGCCGAGAACATGGCAACGGAGAATCTATCGGCATTGGATCTGACGGCCTTGCGGTTGTAATTGGTTTTTTCCGTCTTTTCCAGCGCCCTGACCAGCGTCCCGGCATCGGGTTCGGAATACAGGATCCCGGTCCGGCCGTCGACCACCGATTCCAGCGCGCCGCCTTTGGCCAGGGCGATCACCGGACGCCCGCAGGACTGAGCCTCCACCATGGAGATCCCGAAATCCTCCTCCCCTGGCGACACCAGGCCGCGGCAGCCCCGGTATAGGCCCAGAAGTTTCTCGTGTGGCTGCCATCCCAGGAACTCGACCGAGGGCCCGGCCATATTTTTTAGCCTTCCCTTCTCTGGCCCGTCCCCGACCACAAGCAAGCGCCTACCGGAGCGGCTGAACGCCGAGATCGCCGCCTCGTAGTTCTTGTAGGGCACCAGGGCTCCCACAGTCAGGTAGTAGTCGCCTTCTTCATCTTGCAACCCGGGTGTGAAGTATCCGGTGTCGACCGGAGGATGGATGACTTCAGCCCCCAATCCGTAGTATTCCCGGATCCGTCCTGCCACGTTCCGGCTGTTGGCCACGTAGGCGTCCGGACGCTTGGACGTGGCAACGTCCCAGGCGCGCAGCCTGGCGGCTAGCCTGCGGAAAACCGCCCTGGCCAGCGGGCTCAGGCTCCTTTCGTACGCATGCTGCTGGTGCCAGACGTAGCGCATTGGAGTATGGCAGTAACAAAGGTGCCTGGCGCCGGGCCCGGCCAGCGACCCCTTGGCTGCGCAGTAGCTTGAGGAGATAACCAGGTCGTATCCGGAAAGTGGCAGCGACTCGACCGCCTTGGGGAACAGCGGCAGATAGCTTCCATAGTGCCGCTTGAGCCCGGTAAAACGCTGGATGAAAGAAGTGCCCTTCAGGCGCGATTCGATACGCTGCGAAACTGAACCGGGCACCCAGAACAACGTGAACAGGTCCGCCCCGGGCCACAACTCCAGTAGGCATTCCAGAACCCGCTCCGCCCCGCCCGGCCTCACCAGCCAGTCGTGGACGATGGCTGTCTTACAAGCTGTCCGCACCGACCGTACGATCGTGCCTCCCCAACAGGAATAAATCCAAAGACCCAACTGCCACACCCGCAAACTGATACAGGGCCCGCATGTACAGTGCGGCCGGAGCGGCCAGCCCGACCGCCGTGTCCCTTTTGCCCTCCCTCAACGCGAAAGGCAGCGAGGACACTAAGAATAAAGCAGCCATGACGGCCGCCAGCCAGAGCAGTGGACTGATGAAAATCCCCGCCGCCAGCGCCGCCAGAGCGAACGGCGCCAGCAGAAGTTGCAGCTTCATCAGCTGAGGCGTGTGCGAGTCCTTAATGGCCTTGTTTGGGTTCTTGCGGACTGCCAGCATTCTCCAGTAGGCAAACTTGTACTTTTTAAGAAAATATGCTGGCCAGCTGTTGGGATGCCGATGGTAGACGACCGCCTTCGGAACATACACCATTTTCTCCCCTCCGTTCGACATCCGGAACGACAGCTCGACATCCTCGGCGCAGGCCACCGGGAAGCTGGTGTCGTAGCCACCGTAGCGGAGGAACGTGTCGCGCCGGAACCCGGCCGAATAGGTGTCAATGAAGTCTATTTCCCGGTGCTTTTCCAGCAGCCGGTACTTATCCTGGTATTCCGCCTGGACGAAGCGCGCCGCCAGCTCCCTCTGACTGGTCAGGTATCTCCCCTTGTCCCCGGCCAGCTTCGGGTCCCCATCGAAGGGCTCCAGCATGCGTTCCACCCAGTCCCGCTCAGGCACGCAGTCGGAATCGGTGAAAAGGATGATGTCGGCCTTGGCCATGCGGGCCCCCTGGTTCCTGGCTGCTGCCGGGCCCTGGTTCTTCTGCCTCACGACTCGCACGCCATCGCACTTGACGGCGGTACCGGCCGTGCTGTCGGTTGACCCGTCGTCCACCACAATTATCTCGTAATCATCCCTCGGAACTGTTTGGTCGGACAATGATTTCAGGCACTCGGGCAACAGCTTCTCGGCGTTGTAAGCCGGTATAACGACCGAGGCCCTCACTTCTCCTCCCTTCCGTAGGTGCCGCGGAAGAGGTGGTGGCCCAGGGTCAGTCCGCCCTTGGCCAGCCGCTTGAACTCCTGAAAGTCCGTAAGGCTTTGTCCCAGTTTGCGGAAGATATAGGACGGTCTTATGTAGAACTGGCGTCGGGCCCGGTCGCAGAACTCGACCAGATCCACGTTGGAAAGCCCGGGCCGGCTTACGATGCTGTTGTGCAGGCCATCCGGCGTCAGCCATTCCCTGAAGTTGTCAGTAGTGAGGTATCCCTCCCGCTTGGCCCATTCGTAGGCCTCGGTGCCCGGGTAGACCATGATGGGAAAGAACTGGGCCGTGTCCGGCTCCAGCTCTATGGCGAACTTCAGGGTCGTCTCCAGGGTCTCCCTGGTCTCCCCCGGGTTGCCGACCATGAAACAGCCGTGGATCTTGATCCCGGCACTCTTGGCGTCAGCGAAGAACTGGCGCACCCGCTCCACCTTCAGGCTCTTCTTCATCCTGTCGAGCACGCTCTGGTCGCCGCTCTCCACCCCCACGCAGAACAGCCTGGCCCCGGCCCTCTTTAGGGCCTTCATGGTCTCCAGGTCCAGATCGCAGCGGGAGTTGGCCGACCACTTGAATTTGAGCCCCCGGCGCAGCACCTCCCCGGAGAAGTCCAGGCAGCGCTTCTTGTCGAAGGTCAGGGTGTCGTCCTCGAACATAATCTCCTTGACTCCCGGGAACTCCTTTAGCACAAATTCGATCTCGTCAACCACGTCCGGGACGCTGCGCAGCCTGGGCTTGTGGCTGCAAAATACCTGGGGATAGACGCAGTAGACGCACTGATAAGGGCACCCCCGCCCGGTGATGATGGTGACTATGGGATACTTGCTGTGGGCGTAGAAGTAGTCCTTGTAGTCCAGGTGCTTCTTGTACGCTTTGCTTACGAAAGGTATCGAGTCCAGTTCATCAACCAAGGGGCGGGCCGGTGTGGTGATAAGATGGCCGTCCTTTTGAATTACCAGCCCCGGGACCTCGGCCGGATCGCCTTTCTCCTCCAGCGCCTTGGCCAGGTCGGCCAGGGTGTGCTCGTATTCCTTTAAGGCGACGGCGTCGACTTTGGCGTTAAGCTTCAGTGACTCCCCGGGCAGGGCCGAAACGTGAGGACCTACCAGCACCGTGAAAGCATCCGGTGCCAGCACCTTGATTCTGGCCGCCAGCTCGACGTCATCGTAGATGCTGGGCGTGCTGGTGTCCACAACTACCAGATTGGGCTTGAAGCCACGCACCAGTCCGGCCACTACGTCCCAGCCGTCGCCCGAGGCCGGGCAGTCCATCAGCCTGATGTCATGCCCCTTCTCCTCCAGCAGGCCAGCGGCGAAGCAAAGCCACATGGGGTAGTAGAAGGTGCCGCTCTTGGTGACGGCCGGGCTGCGCTGTTCCCGGGA
>DHHE01000165.1:0-1394 GCA_002403115.1 bacterium UBP2_UBA4780
AGGCTGGAGGCCTTCCCCAACACCCATCCCGAGCGCAAATACCGGGTGGTGCTGGAGACGAGCGAGTTCACCTCGCTGTGCCCGGTTACCGGCCAGCCCGACTTCGGGGCCATCACCATCAGCTACGTCCCGGACCGGCTGGTGGTGGAGTCCAAGTCCCTCAAGCTCTACCTGTGGAGCTACCGCCAGGAGGGGCATTTCCACGAGGAGGCGGTCAACCGCATTTTGGACGACATGGTCAGGACAGTCAGGCCGCGCGCATGCGAAGTCAGGGGCGTTTTCAACGTCCGGGGCGGGATCGGGATCACGGTGGTGGCCCGGTATCCGGAGGACCATGATCCCTGATCGCGGACGCCGCCGATCACGGCGGATTTGCGAGGAGTTTCTTCACGAGAATCAAGACGGAGAAGCAACCAATGTACTATGTCACCGCCACCCAGTCCTTTTCGGCCGCCCACAGCCTTAGGGACTACGAGGGCAAGTGCGAACGGCTGCATGGTCACAACTACAAGGTCGAGGCGACCCTCAAGGGACCGGCCCTGAACAAGGGCGGGATGGTGGTCGATTTCACCCTGCTGCGGCAGGCGCTGGACAAGGCCATCGCCAAGCTGGACCACCAGCACCTCAACGATGTCAAGCCCTTCGACAAGCTCAATCCCACCGCCGAGTACATCGCCAAGCTGCTGTACGAGGAGATGGTGCTCAAGTTCAGCACCCGGAAGGTCAAGGTCCACGAGGTGGTGGTCTGGGAGTCCGAGGGCTGCCGGGCCAGCTATGGACCCAGATAGAAAAAGCAAGGCGGTCGTCCTCCTCTCCGGCGGGCTGGACTCGGCCACGGTCCTCTACTGGGCCCTGGCCCGGGGCTGGGAGCCGTCGGCCCTGGCCCTCGACTACGGACAGCGCCACCGCCGGGAGCTGGCGTCGGCCCGGCGCCTTTGCCGCGCGGCGGGAGTTCCCCTGAAGATAGCGAAGTTCTCCCTGCCCTGGAATGGCGGCAGCCTGCTCGACGCCAAAGCCGCCCTGCCCTCCGTCAGGAACGCCCGGTCGATAGGCAAGGCGATCCCCTCCACTTACGTCCCCGCCCGCAACACCATATTCCTATCGTTCGGCTTGTCGTGCGCCGAGGCCATCGGGGCGCAGGCCGTGATGATAGGCGCCAACGCCCTGGACTACTCGGGCTATCCCGACTGCCGGCCGGACTTCATCCGCTCGGCCGAAAGGGCCTTTGCCCTGGGGACCAAGGCGGGCCGGGAGGGGAGGACGATAAAGATAGTCGCCCCGCTGCTGCGGCTCAGCAAGGCCGAGATCGTAGGGTTGGGGGCGAAGCTGGGGGTGCCCTGGGAACTGACCTGGTCGTGCTACCGGGGAGGGACCAGGCCCTGCGGGAGGTGCGA